>CANGFK010000042.1 GCA_947452925.1 Chitinophagaceae bacterium
GACTTGGGTGGCAACATGGATTTTGGTATCCCCACAGGCGGCGAACCTGCTGGTCAGGATGGGATTTCGGTCACTTTTGGCTTTTATGTAGTGGGTGCAACACCTCCCAAAGAGGCGGATTGTACACAGACCATTATGTACAAGACCAAGCGTGGTCATGTGGTTTTTACCGACACCCATTTTGGGATGGCATTTGTTGCCTTTGCCCGCTATTATAATACCCGCGCAGTTTTGGGTACAGTAGCAACAAGGTTTGGGGGAATAGTGAGCTAAGGGAAGTTGTAAGTGATGAGTTATGAGTTATAAGGCGTAAGGTATAAGCAAAAAGGCACAAGCAAAAAGAAGTCCTTGGAATTAATTTTCCAAGGGCTTCTTTTTGCTTGACTTATTACTTACGACTTATGCCTATTGCTTACGCCTTTTCTAAAAAGGTTGCTCTCCTTCCACACCATCGTCGAAGTTGCCATTGTTCATTTTACTTCCTTGTACAAAAAAGCGTCCGCCACCACCATTGTCGCCACCACCAGCAGAACTAGTGCCTGGGCCACCGCCCAATGGACTTAAAGGCCCGGTAGGAATAGGCTTGAAGTTGCCGCCACTTGGGAAGCCACCTCCGCCGCCAAACTTGTTGTTGTCCATTTCCTCGAAACGTTGAATGTGCAAGTGGGCTTGCAATACAATATTTTCCAAAGAACCATTTCTGTGCTTCGCAATACGGATATGCGTTTCGCCCTTGGTGCTTTCACCGTGTTCGTTGCTGTTTACTTCGTAATATTCTGGACGATAAATGAACATAACCATATCGGCATCTTGCTCAATCGCACCGGATTCTCTCAAATCGCTCAACTGTGGAATCTTACTTTCTTTTCTGGTTTCCACCGCACGACTCAACTGACTCAGAGCGATAATAGGAATATTCAACTCCTTTGCCAATGCTTTGAGGTTACGCGAAATGGTACTGATTTCTTGCTCACGGTTACTGTTTTTATCGGCACTACCGCTCATCAATTGCAGGTAATCTATTATGATCAATCCAACCTTATGCTTGTTCACCAGCCTACGTGCCTTAGCCCTAAACTCAAATATGTTCAGCGCAGCCGTATCGTCAATATAAATAGGTGCCGTTTCTAGTCTTTTAATCCCCTTCGTGTGTAGTTGCTGGTATTCGTAATCTTCCATTTTACCACGGCTGATTTTCTCCAATGGAATCTCACTTTCGGCACTCAGAATACGCTGCACCAATTGTGCAGCACTCATTTCCAAACTGAAAAAAGCAACAGGCGTAGGCTTTGTCGGATGAAGGGCGGCATTACGAGTAAGGTTCAATGCAAAGGCCGTTTTACCCACAGAAGGACGCGCCGCAAGGATGATTAAATCGGTAGGCTGCCATCCAAAGGTTATCCGATCCATTGAATCGAAACCACTTGGCACACCAGAAATGTCTTCAGTTTGTGTACGTAGATTATCAATCCTTGTTACTGCCTGCGCCAAAGCGGTAGGCATTTCCTTGTAATCTTGTTTCAGGAAGTTTTTGGTAACGTTGAATATTTTTTCTTCGGTTGTATTTAATAAATCGAATACATCGGTACTGTCTTCGTAGGCCTCACCAATAATTTCTCCACTAATCCTTATCAGTTCACGCTGAATAAATTTCTGTAAAACAATTCTTGCGTGGGCATCTATATTGGCCGTACTTACAACCGAATTGGTGAGTTTGGTAACTGCATAAGGCCCGCCAACAGCTTCCAGCAATTCTTTAAAACGCAACTCTTCTACAACTGTAAGAATGTCGATGGGCTGGCTTTTTTGTTCCAGACTCATCATACACCTAAAGATGTGTTCGTGCGCTTCTACATAGAAACATTCGGGCAATAAAATTTCGCTTACCGTATCAAACGCCCCTTTTTCCAGCATGATAGCACCCAACACAGCCTCTTCCAATTCGCGGGCTTGTGGTGGTACTTTACCAAAAGACATTGTACTCAAATCAATGTTGCTCTTTCTCCGCTTTCTGTCTTTGTTCAAACTGGTAAAATCCATCTTATCACACGTTTATTAGGGTAAAAACTATCATTTCCCCGTCCATCATTCAACTAGTAAAAGTTGGTAGGGGGCAGCGAATATGGCACAAGAAACTGAATATTTATGGATTTATTTTGGTATTTTTATTGCACAGCTCATCAACACTAGACTAACACTGACTTGTAGGTTATCCACATTAAAAAGACAACATATTAACAGAAAAGAAAAGTTTTACGCTTTCTACACAAAGAAATGAACATTGGGCTGTGCAAAAAAAGTTTCAATTTTTTTAAAAAATGAATGCTCGATTTATGTATTAGTTTTCATATAAAAATTACTCCTTATTTCAATTATAATGATATTATCTACAATCTGTATTTTTTTATTTTTTCTTTGATCTAAAGACTAATTCATAAGAATGATCTATCCATTCTTTTAGCTGCGAATTGGAAACAAAACCATCAACGATGATGGTGTTCCAATGCTTTTTGTTCATGTGGAATCCTGGAATAACACAAGGATATTGCTCCCGAAGCTCTTCGGCTAGTGAAGGGTCGCACTTTACATTGAACTGTAATTGAGGCGCATCCAGACTTGTAAGGAGATACAGCTTACCGTTTACCTTAAATACTAGTGTCTCGGGGCCAAACGGAAACCCTTCTTCTGTAAAAGGTTTTGTTAAACAATAGTCTCGCAGTTGCTCAATATCCATAGTGGTTTAATGCTGTGTTTGAAACTAAATGATTAATGATCTCTTTTTCCCTGAAGTGTGAAACCGATGGTGGTACCCACATCCAATTTGCTACGAACGTGCATGATTTGTTTGTGTGCATTGATGATGTGCTTACAGATGGCGAGCCCTAGACCGGTGCCACCAACATCTCTGCTTCTGCCCAGATCTGTACGGTAGAATCGCTCAAATATTCTATCGAGGTGTTCCTCGGCAATGCCAATGCCATCGTCACTAAACTCTACCAAAACATAGAGGTCATCGGTACGGTAGATGCTAGCCACAATACTTCCATTGTATTTGCCATATTTGGTGGCGTTTTCTACAAGGTTATTGATTACTTGCCTGATTTTTTCTTTGTCTGCAAAAACAGTAATGGGCTGTTCACAGCCTTTTTTTATTGAACAATGGATTTTTTTTTCTTGAATCCGGATAGATAAACTTTCGTAAACATCTCTTATTAAATCCTGAATGATGAAATTCTGTTTGTACAAAGGCTGTTCACCTGTTTCTAATCTGGATATCTCATCAAGGTCTTGCATCAGATTAACCATCCGGTCTACATTTTTGGCGGCATTCTCAAGGAAGCGTCTGTTTACGTCCGGATTTTCCAGTGCGCCACCCAAAAGGGTATCCACGTATCCCTGAATAGCAAAAATGGGCGTCTTGAACTCGTGAGCTAGGTTTTGTAGAAATTCTTTTCTGTAGGCTTCATTGCTTTTCAGCGTAGCCACTTCTGCACTACGTTGCTGAGCCCACTTTTCAACATCTTCACTTACTTCATCAATACTTTTTTTGGGTAGGATATATTTATAATAGGTCTCTTCTCTTTTGCTAGCCTTTGTTTGGTAGATGAACTTGTAGATAATCTTTATTTTTCGATAGATAAACCACTCGAGTACAAAATCTATCAGGAAATAGGATAAAACAAAAACAACCACCCATGAAATGATAGCTGCAATGAGGTTTTCTATTATAAAAAAGCCAATGCCAATTGGTAATGCAATTAACATTGACGTGAGTGCAGAAAGTTGCCGGGGCGAAAGATTTTTGGGTGTGAGCATATTACCAACAGTGATTGATGTGAAGGTAATTGTTACTGCTTAATATTTTGAAGTGAGATTGGATAATATACTGCTAAAGTTCAAATTTATAGCCTACACCTTTTACTGTGGTAATGCAATCAATACCCAATTTCTGACGAATCTTGCGCACATGGACATCTATTGTTCTATCTCCCACAATTACTTCTCTACCCCATATTTGAGATAATATTTCATTTCTGAGGAAGACGCGTCCTTGTTTGGAAGCTAACAAGTAAAGTAGTTCAAACTCTTTTTTTGCTAAAGGATATTCAACTTCATCAATAAAAACAACAAATTTGGTGGTATCTATCCGCATATTTCCGAAGGCTAGTACCTTTTCGTCATCGTCATCTTTTGTTATCCTTCTGAAGAGTGCATTTACCCTGCTCACCAAAACCTTGGTACTAATTGGTTTACTTACATAATCATCAGCACCCAATTCTAGTCCTCTAATCTGAGAAGACTCATCGCTCATGGCAGTAAGGAAAATGATTAATGTTTTCTGAAACTGAGGCATACCCCGCAATACCTGACAAGCTTCCATCCCCGTTTTCTTGGGCATCATTACGTCGAGTATTATTAAATCGGGTTTGATTGTTTTTGCTTTGTCAATGGCCTCTTGTCCATTTTTGGCGGTATACATCTCATATCCTTCCTTTGCAAGGTTGTAGCTGATGATTTCTAAGATGTCGGGTTCATCGTCTGCAACTAGTATTCGCCTTGGGGTTACCTCCATGTTAACAATTAATTTACACAAAAATAACCTACTAAACGGGCAACAAAGCTAAAGTTTGTATTATCAAATTGTTAACGAATTATTGCAAATAAATTTACAGGTTAACAAATAATGTATTTTCGTAACCATCGGCTCACTATGAACAAACACTTTTTTGCTATTTTGCTGCTGTTCAGCCTATCGATAAAATTGCTTGCGCAAGAGGAAATTCCAATGCCAAAAGTGCCTGCCATGCGGCAATTATTCCATTTGAACATTGATAATGCACAACAAAAAATAATCAGCTTAAACACTACAGATGATACCATCTTCAACGCAACAAACAACCAGAAAATAAATAGAGAAATAACCAGGATTCTAAAGGTTCATATCAACAACCTGCAAGCAAACATTGAGCTTGACACTACCTTTTCTGAAAGTGATAAATTTATCTGGCTTAGAGCGGTGGAGAACTTATTGAATGATTACACTTTCGATTACAAAAATAAAAAGCTTACAGGAGCGCAGCTTAGCAGTGTAATCATTGCCTTTGAACGAGCGATGGCTTTTGAGAAAAAAAGAGAATCTATTTTTCCGGTAATAAGTAATAATCCCTTAGAAATTGGCAATATCATCCTGCACAATCCAGCTTTTGAAAACAATATTGGCTACAAAGTGAGTAGAGACAATCTGGTATTGAAAATGTGTCAGCGACAACCCGATAACATCATGCGGATACTTACTAACTATCCAAATGTTTACTTTGTAGATAGTGTAATCACCGAGATGGCGTATAAAAATCAGGAAGAGATGTACAACTATGCTTCCTCGCCCAATGAACTTGGAGATTCAATCAGAAGTTGCCAAGACCCATTGGTTAAAATGATTAGCCAGCTTTCTGCCAAAAACACGGGTAGAATGTATTTCCCTTTTCTAGATGTGTTGTATAAAGGCGAGGTTTCTATAGACACAATTACCAATGCATTGGATAATGACGAGAAATATTATAAGTTGCTGGTTAGAACTGAAATAGAGTATGCCGAAAGGATGCGTCAAGCAGATACGCCACTTGTCTACAAGACGTTGGTAGAAAAACTCAAAGGCAAAGCAGTTGATATCTACATTGATGAAATTAATGCATTACACGATGAGAAATCCGATGAAGTGCGCTTTAAAAAGATAGAAAACCTTAGCCCTGTTGAGTTATATTATTTATGTGTTTTGGGTGAAGAAGAGATTTATACCAGCAGCTATCTTGGTGTGTACAAAAGGATTTTTGAGCGAATGAAAGTGCAACGGTCAGATGCAATTCTGGATATGACCAACTACGATTTATACAAGAAATTCATCAAAATGGCGGCAGCCTACAATCAATTGGATGATTTCTTGAAGCGAATGGATACCACGACATCCAATGATATTATGCGGAAATTTGTGAGCAATCTGGATGCAAAAAATACATTGGAAGATGCGGTGGATGTGGCAGATTCTTATGCAAGCATTACCAATATCAAGATTAGAAATCTGATATTAGACCAGATTCAGAAGAACCTTTTTGAAGACACTTCCATCAGCAAAAGATCCGAAACAATTTATCGCTTACTATATACCATCTTTCTTTCGATGGATACAACCAACCGTATTGATTTGACCAAACAGTTGGGCATCAATCCCATATTTATTATGCCTAATAAGCTGTTACAAGACACTTCTGGACGGATTGTGATTCAGCAATTTTTTTATGGGGATAAGGATGGAAAGAATGTTTTTAAAAGCTTTTTAGAAAACTTCCATAGAGAAAACTGGAAAATTACCCAAACAGATGAATGGGCAGAAGTACGCTCTACACATGGAACAAAGATTTTTATTTATGCCAATAAACCATTGGATGCAGAGCAAGATCTGGATGCAGCTGCTCAAAGCCATTTGATTAACTATCTGGATTCTGCTCAATTGAGTCCTACCGTGGTTATTCATCGAGGACATAGTTATTATTTGAAATACACCATCGATCAACTAAATCCTTCTGCCAGAATTGTTTTGTTGGGGAGTTGTGGCGGCTATCAAAGCCTTAATAAAGTATTGGAAATTTGTCCCGAAGCGCACATTATTGCCTCCAAACAAGTGGGAACGGGTATTATCAACCAAGGTTTGATAAACGTAATTACCGAACAACTTCGTCTGGGAAAAGACCTTAACTGGCCTTTGTTGTGGAAGGGACTTACCGTCAAGTTTGGCACTGCCGAAGAGAAAGAGAAGTTTAGTGACTACATACCGCCTCACAAAAACCTGGGCGCCATCTTTCTGATGGCTTATCAAAAAGCCATTGACAAGCAATAGGATAATTATGGCAAACGAGATGATAGATGTCAAAGAACAATTTGGAGAAATTTTTGAACCCGAGCTTTTAAAGCAAGTTGAGGCAAAGGCAAAACATGTTTCTATAAAAGCAGGAGATACTATCATGGACGTTGGTCAGATAGTTCGTCAGATGCCCATCATTCTTTCTGGCTCTATAAAAGTGACAAGAATAGATGAGAAAGGAAGGGAAATATTGCTCTATTATGTAAACCCAAGTGAAAGTTGCGCCATGACCTTTACTTGCTGTATGGAACATTTTCCGAGCGAGATAAAAGCAGTTGCAGAAGATGATGTAACAATGCTGATGCTGCCTATGTCGGTGATGGACGAATGGATGACAAAATATCCCACCTGGAAGAGTTTTGTGATGAGAACTATCCGCACGCGCTTCAATGAATTACTAAAAACTATTGACCATATCGCTTTTCAGAAGTTGGATGAAAGACTTATTGCTTACCTAAAAGAAAAATCAAAAACCACTGGTTCATCTCTTCTCAATATCTCCCACCAACAAATTGCAGAAGAATTGGCCACATCCCGGGAAGTTATTTCTCGCCTGTTAAAGAAACTGGAGAATGACAACAAGCTGCTGCTTTATCGCAACCAAATAAAACTTCTAAAGGATATGTAACTTTTGTTACACACTTGCCCATTTCGTCCTTGTAGTTTTACATCCTAAACAAAAATTACTACAATGAAAAAGAACATGGGTATTGCAGACAGGTTAATCAGGATATTGGTTGCTATCGTTATTGCAGCTTGCTATTTCACACATCTTATTGACGGGCTTACAGCTACAATTTTATTGATATTGGCTGGCGTATTTATACTCACTAGTCTGGTAAGTTTCTGCCCGCTTTATCTTCCTTTTGGAATTGGAACAAACAAAAAATAATATAATTATGACACACGAAGTAGAAACCCAATGGATGGGTAAGATGCAGTTTAATGCATTGGTAAATGGACATACCATCGTAATGGATGCGCCCGAAAGAGTGGGTGGCGAGGACCATGGCCCCATTCCAAAGCCCTTTGTTTTGTCGGCATTGTCGGGTTGTACTGGTATGGATGTGATTGCCATGTTGCGCAAAGCAAACAAGCCTGTTACCGATTTGAGCATAAAAGTCACGGGCGAAATAAGCAAGCAGCCCCCCATAGAATATACTTCCATTCATGTGGTGTATGACTTTGTGGGTGATGAAGCAAACAAAGAAGCTGCCATGCAAGCCGTGATAGATTCGCAAGAAAAGTTCTGTGGCGTGAGTCACATGCTAAAGAAAATTTTACCACTTACGTGGGAAGTAAATTATAATGGAAAACAGATTTTTAATAATCATCCGGTAATAGAGACAGTTTCCTTAAACTAACTTTTAATGAAAAAAGATACAACTGATACTAAGCTAATCTTATGGGTGAATAGGATACTCCGTTGGGGAATGGGTAGTGTTCTCCTAATTTATGGCATAAATAATAATGAAGAAAGCCGATGGATTGGCTTTGTTTTGGGTGGAGCATTTATTATCACAGGTTTTTTTCGTCCGAGGAGGTGCATAGATGGAAGTTGCCCTATCGATTAATTTAAATAAAACAAACAGTATGATGAACATTTTAAGGAACCTTTTTGGTTCTGGTACAGACACAAATTATGCAGAATTGGTGACAGCGGGTGCTACTATCATAGATGTGAGAACGCCCGAAGAATTCAGGGGTGGCAACATTAAGGGGTCAATTAATATCCCTCTAAATAGCCTGAATCAGCACCTTTCCAAGTTTAAAAAAGACAAGCCCGTCATCACTTGTTGTGCTTCGGGCATGCGCAGTGCATCGGCAAAAAGTATTTTAACCTCCAATGGTTTCACCCAAGTTTATAATGGCGGTGGCTGGTATGGACTGCAAAACAAACTGAACAAATGAAAATAACGAAAGAACAAATTACAACAGGATGGTCGTTCAGAAGGGTGTTGTCCATCCTTTTTGGAGGCATCATCCTCTACAAAGCAGCCATCACGCAAGAGGTAGTAAGTGCCATTTTCGGATTGGCATTAGTTGGCATGGGCTCACTGAATGTTGGTTGCGTTGGCGGTTGCTGCGGTGGGAGTTGCAATAGATAAAAATAGGCGTAAAGCAATAGTCGTCATTAAAAGTAGTGTGTTCGCCAACAATGGCTGCCGCATCGGTAACATCAAGCCCCCAAGCTACTTTGTTGGTGGCTACTTCTGAACAAAAAGTGTCGGCAAAAATTTAGAATTCTGCGAGTACACGTGGGACCCAATCTTCACTGTGTTCCATAATTAGTAATTTTAAAAATAAGAAAATGTTGTTTAAAATAAAACGCTAGAAACAAGTTGCCCCCAATAATTAGGGGCTTGCCCCGATAGGTTTGCGGTATGCCCCGATGAAATTGGGGTGTACCCCGAACGATTTTTGGTATGCCCCGAACGCTTGGGGGCAAACCCCGAATCGCTCGTTTTGAGTCATTAGAGCTTCAAGAAAGTTGCCTAAAGCAATGTATTTGTGAAGGAAAAACAGCTACCATGACATTTCAAGAAGCTGGTGAAAGTGAGCCTGTCATTGTGTTTCGCAATCGGGAGGGGGTTGTTTTACAGTAACCTATCCCCTCTATCGAAGTGCATGTTAGCGATAAGTTTTATAGTGGAGGTTTTATTTATTTTTATTTTGGGGGGAGATTAGGTTTTGGGTGTGTAGAGACAAGGCATTGCCTTGTCTCTACATTTGCAAACCACCCCGAAACCCGTGAGCCGTCATATCGACCTTAGGAGATATCTAACCGAATAATTGGGATGTAAAAAGAAGGCAATTAGATTTCCCCTTCGTCGAAAAGACGTTGCATGGGTTTGGGAAGGCGGTGATGAAAGGATACTATTATATTTGTGAAGAGATTTGGATGAATAACTGATTTTCTATTGATTGTTGGGTATAAGAAAAACCCTACTTGGAAAATAAGACTTTCAGTTAAAAGAAATCATTTATTTTGGATTAAGATGAAAATTAGATACAAAAAAATAATACATTCAACCGATGTTGCCCCATCTATCCTGAAAGAAAGGATACTTAGGGAACTGGATAAGCCAGGTTATAGAATATTAAATCAAACACAAAGCAGAGTTGAATTCAAACTTAATTTATTGGTGCCTGGTTCTCGATTAGAGGTTTTTAAAAGGGTATCTGGGGGTGAATTTGATATTATATCAGAAAACAAAACCATTGTCTTTTACTTTTATTATTCTCCAGTATCTGAATTTTTTTTAATTGTTTTTGCTACATACATAGGCATTACTCAGGATTATAATGCTTTTCTTTTCTTTATGGTCTTTATTACAGTAGTCTTTTGTATTAGTTTAATAGTTATGAAGAGTGTGGCAAGTGACATGATGGAGAATATATTAAATCAAGACTAATCCATTCTTTTGAAAAGTTGACTGTGTTAATGAACCACTTCGCACATTACGTGAGGGAGTGAAGTGAAAATCCTTTTTGCTGCCCTGGGCAAAAAGATTGGAACACGCCCAAAGAGAAATATGAATTATGAGTGTAATAAATAGAGTAAGTTTGTAAAAACACAAAGTAATGAACGCAACAACAGTAGAAAAAGAGATAATTGATTACCTCTCCGTGCTTTCCCCAACCGAAAAGGAAACGGTTTTGAGCGTTGTAAAAACGATTGCACTTGCTCACGAAGGTTACAACAATATTTGGGACGACAAAGAATTTGCTGAGGAGATGGATAGCCGTGTGGCATCATATCAAAATGGAACGGCAAAGGTTTTTAAGTTTGAGGAAATGAAAAAAGCAGTGATTGAAGCCTATCAAGCCAAAAAAGCAACCAAGTGAAGTACACTTACTGGTTGCACCAAAAGGTACAAATAGATTTTGACGAAGCCTACGAATGGTATGAAGACCGAAAAACCGGGTTGGGAAATGAGTTCCTTAATGCTGTAGAAACCAAAATAGCCGAGATAATTGCCAACCCAGCATACTTTGGCAGCAAAGGAAACCCCAAATACCGAGAGGCATTGACAGACCGATTTCCATTTATTGTTGTTTACATAATTTATCCTAAAACAAAAGAGATATTCATCTGTGCAGTTCACAATGCAAAAAAGTCCACCAAAAGAAAATATCGAAACCCTTAGCTATTTCAGTAAACAGTTACCAGTAACCTGCATCCTATAACTAGCAACAAAAAAACAGCTCATAATCCATATACCGTTATTTTTACCCCGTGAGAAAATATAAGAAACCCGTTGTTTTAGAGAATGTATTGGTAGAAAACTATGCCGCTGAGGGCAAGAGCCTCGCCCGTGTAGATGGCAAAGTAATATTTATAGAAGGCACCGTGCCGGGAGATATTGTAGATATTCAACTGACAAAAAGCAAAAAGGATTGGGCAGAAGCCTATCCTTTGGCATTCAAAGAATACTCCGCTAATAGGGTAACGCCTTTCTGCAAACACTTTGGCGTGTGCGGTGGCTGCCAATGGCAAATGCTTCCTTACAAAGAACAACTGATTTACAAACAACAACAAGTGGCGGACAACTTGGGCAGAATTGGCAAAGTAGCCTTGCCCGAAATGTTGCCGATAGTAGGTGCCGACGCTACAACGGGCTACCGCAACAAACTAGAATATACGTTTGCCACCAGAAGATATATTCCCAAGGAAGAGTTTCAGCAATTGCGTGCCGACGATAAACTGACAGAAGCCATTGAAGGAACGATTGGCGCAGCGGGATTTCATGCAAAAGGTCAGTTTGACAAAGTGGTGGAAATAGATGTTTGTCACTTGCAAGAAGAACCAACCAACCTGATGCGTAAGGCAATTGTGGGGTATGCCAAAGAAAATGGACTTAGCTTCTGGGACATCCGGAATCATGAGGGAATGCTGCGCAATATGATGGTACGCATTGCCACTACCGGCGAAATAATGGTGAATATTGTATTGGGAATTGACGATAAGAAACTGCAAAAGGGATTGTTCGATTTTCTATTGAAACAATTTCCTTCCATCACCACCTTGCTATATACCATCAACAGGAAGTTTAATGATAGTATCTACGATCTGGAACCTGTAGCCTATTTCGGCAATGGTTATATAACGGAGAAGCTGGAAGATTTTCAGTTTAAGATTAGTCCTAAGTCTTTCTTTCAAACTAATACTAAGCAAGGCGAAAAGCTTTATGAAATTACAAGGGACTTTGCCGAACTGGATGGTACACAAACTGTTTATGACTTGTATTGTGGTACTGGTAGCATCGGAATATTTTGTAGTAAAGGGGCAAAAAAGATTGTTGGGGTAGAATTGATTGACGATGCCATAAAAGATGCGAAGGAAAATGCAGCGTTAAACGGAATAAATCACTCTTTTTTTACGGCAGGAGATGTGATAGCCATTTGTGATGATGCTTTCTTTGAAACACATGGCAAACCAGATGTTATTATTACCGATCCTCCTCGTGCTGGGATGCACGAAAAATTAGTTAAAAAATTGTTGGATATTGCAGCGCCATTGGTGGTTTATGTAAGTTGTAATCCTGCCACACAAGCCAGGGACTTAGCATTGCTAGACGAAAAATATGTGGTAACCAAGATACAACCGGTAGATATGTTTCCTCATACGCACCATATAGAAAACGTGGTGCAGTTGAAGTTGAGGGAAGAGGTATAAGGATTTACCAAGAAGGTAGAAAGACAGAGATAAGCACTAATAAAAGGTATTTGCCACGGATTACACAAATAAGCACTAATTAAAACACATTCGTTTTTTTTCGTTGAATTAGTGGCAAATGCTTAACTCAATAGAGGTAAATAGTAAAAATATGAATGAATTTAGGCCGAGTAGATTTGAGGTATTACCCTTTATCATTAAAAATCTTCTGATTATAAATGTGCTTGCATTTATTGCACAGAATACTATTGTAAAACAATTCGGTATTCCGGCAGACAATCTATTCGCCCTACATACCTGGAAAAGTCCACTATTTCAGCCATGGCAATTGATTACTTATATGTTCATGCACAATGACTTCATGCACATATTCGGAAATATGTTTGGATTATGGATGTTTGGTGCAGTACTAGAAAACTTGTGGGGACCTAAGCGATTTCTTACTTTTTATATCATCTGCGGGTTGGGAGCAGCACTATTGCACCTTCTGATTTTAAACTATCAGATTACCAATCTTACCAATGAATACGAAAATTTGGTAGCCCTACATCTGGGAAATAAATCTGGCTCAGCTGAAGCAATGCTAATCTATGCCAAACAACACGGCATTCCTTTGAATCCAGATTTTGTAAGTTATTTAGTTGCAAACCCAAC
Organism: Chitinophagaceae bacterium; assembly: GCA_947452925.1. GTDB lineage: Bacteria > Bacteroidota > Bacteroidia > Chitinophagales > Chitinophagaceae > Parasediminibacterium. The sequence goes on from CANGFK010000042.1 coordinate 13,251, forward strand.
AGATCATGAAGCAGCAGGAAGATTGCTAGAAGGACTTGAAGACAGTTACAAAGCAACCTTAAACACACCAACCATTGGTGCTAGTGGTGCCGTATTTGGGATACTCGCTGCCTTTGTCTATCTGTTTCCAAACACCTATCTGTACCTGTATTTCTTTTTCCCCGTTAAAGCAAAATGGGCAGGATTGGCATACTTTGGTTATGAATTATTCTTTGCAGTAAAAAATTCTGCTGGCGACAATGTTGCAAGATGGGCACATGTGGGTGGTGCAATAGTTGGGTTACTAATAGTAATTAC
>CANGFK010000043.1 GCA_947452925.1 Chitinophagaceae bacterium
ATAAAGCCGCCTATCCAGAATTAAAAGATTACTTTGATACAGTAAATAAAACATATACCTCAGCTGTTTGGCCACAAATAAATGGCAATGTTTTTATTGGAACTTCTGTTAGCTTGGGTAGATGTATCAGTCCATTCTTAGACAAAAGTTTATTCCTCACTAGTGGAAAGACCAATACAACCTATGCCCAAACTGGTATTCCATTTACGCAATATGGGTTGATATGTAATAATAATTTTTTTGCCAAAACAACTTCATTCAAGGGAAGTAACAGCAATTTGTTGGATAGTATCAAATCGACCGGAGTGTTCTCCAAAACAGCCTCTACAGATTGGCATGTAGATAGGATAGGTCTTTTTAAAGACTCAATTTATCGGTCAGACATTTCTCAGTTGCAGACAAAGGGAGTCGCACCATCCTTCAAAGTGCAAGTAACAAGTCTCCACTCCTTCACTTTGCCAGATACACTTACGGTTACTGCAACAATAAAAAACCCCAATATCAACAAATGTTATTCTAGTGTACTGTTGTATGACTCTGGAATTGTAAGACCAACACTTCCGTTTACACTTAACAAATCTACTTTCGACTCTATTGTGTTAACGGCCAAGTGGATTAATCCATCAATTGGCAATCATTCTCTGAGTATTCATTTGTTGGATAGTACCCGTTGGGATTTTGCATCGGATACAACGAACCTTTCTATCCAAGGGGCATTACCGGTAAAGCTTCTGAACTTTAAAGCAACTGCTGAGGGATGCAATGCTGCCCTCTCTTGGAGTGTGGCAGATGAAAAGGGAGTAGTTGGTTATGAGGTGGAACAGGAAGATGGGGCTGGTTTTTTCAAAAAGGTTGATAATGTTATACCACACAACAAGGAAGCGATAGAAAACTACAAGGCAACTATTGTACAAAAGTCAGCTGTTGCACAGTACCGGTTGCATATCAAAACAAATGCAACAAGTTGGTATTCAGCAGTAGCATCAGTGAGAATTAATTGTTTGGAAAAGGAAATGATAACAGTCTTACCCAACCCTGTTAATGCTGGAAGTTCTAGTTCTGTCAAGTTGAAATATCTCTATGATGGAAACAGTACCTTATCTTTTCTTATGGTGTATGATGCCACAGGAAAATTGGTTTCTAAGCGGCCCATTTCTGTTCAAAAAGGGGTTAACGAGTATCTGATTCCTGCTGCTAATTTGCAAAAGGGGCTGTACTTTATCAAGGTATCTCATTCTGGTACAATTGCAAAACTGAACGTTTTATAGAAATAAAAAAGGTCTCATTATTGAGACCTTCTTTTAAATTCTTAAGCAGCAAGTTTTTCTTTTTTTCGTTTAATTTGATTAATAATTGATTCAAATGCTGAATCAAAAGATTCTTCGAAAGACTTAGATGATGTCTTTACAAAAAACTCGTGTTTTGGCACATGAACTTTAATTTCTACCACCTTGTCCTTAATCGTGTGCACCAAGTTGTCCAACTTCAAAAACACATCTACTTTAGTAATTTTGTCGTGAAATGTGTTTAGCTTTTCAACCTTGCGGGTAACCAAATCCACCAACTTTTCGTCTGCATCAAAGTGCACGGTCTGAATGTTTACGTTCATTGTAACTCATTTTAAAATTTGAAAATAATAAAGAATGTCGGGTAATTATTGTAACATAGGCAATACTAGTTTATTCGCACCACTAATGTACAGATATTTATTTAATGAAGAAAGTTAATTTGCCTTTTTTTAAGCTTTAGGATGCGCTTTTTTAAAAACTTCTTTCAGCTTGTCAATACTATTATGTGTGTAAACTTGTGTGGATGCTAGGCTTGCATGACCAAGTAATTCTTTTACTGAATTTAGCTCAGCTCCATTATTCATCAGGTGTGTGGCAAAGCTGTGTCTGAGTATGTGTGGACTCTTCTTTTTAATAGTTGTTACCAACGACAAATAATGATGCACAAATGCATACACATTCCGTTGTTGAAGTCGTTTTCCTTTTTCATTGATGAATAAGTTTGGTACACCAGCTATCACCACTTTCTTTTGTGATACATACTCTTTTAATTTTTCTAGTAAATCCTTGGAAATAGGTATTATGCGTTCCTTACCACCTTTGCCTAATACCTTCACTTGCGACTTTGAGTAGTCAACATCTCCTTCCTTGATGTTAATTAATTCGCTCAAACGAATGCCAGTCGCATAGAAAAGTTGTAGTACTAAGTTTTCTGTCTTTCCTTTCCAATCATCAGAAAATTCAACATGGTTAAAGAGTGTTTCAAGATTGTCCTCCAACACGAACTCTGGTAATCGTTTATTTATTTTTGGAGAAGAGACTGTCACCATTGGGCTAGCGTTTATAGTACCCAACCTCATTTGGTATTTAAAGAAAGATTTAAGGGAAGAAGCTTTTCTGTTGATTGTTTTGGCGGAGATTTCTTCACTTTTCAGCGATGCAAGCCAAGTCCGTATAAACGTTGCGAGAATGGATGGGATGGCTGGAGCGTCAAACTGATCTATAAGAAAAGAAAAGAATTGTTCCAGATCATTGCGGTAAGCTTCTAGGGTATGCAGAGAATAACGCTTCTCAAACTGTAGGTAATTTAAGAAAGACTGTATTTCTGGGTATTGTTCGTAAGTTCTAGACATAAAAAAGTAGCCTAAGGTACAATACCAAGGCTACTTAAATATATTTTGGGAGTAAATAGTAACGAGTACTTTACTTTTCCACTAACTTTCGTTAGCTAACTTTTGCTTGTAAATTGCTTTCAATACTTGACCACGACGTACAACGCTTGGTTTAGTAAATGTTTGACGCTCTCTTAATTGTATTAGAGTTTTACTTTTTTCAAACTTCTTTTTGTACTTCTTAAGCGCTTTGTCAATGTTTTCGCAATCTTTTGAATCGATTATTAGCATAATTTGTATCCCTTTTTTTATATAAATGGAGTGCAAAAATAGGAGAATTCTTCAATTTGCCAAATATGATATTTACTATTCCAATTTTCAACGATAAATTGCACCCATGTTTACAGGAATTATAGAGAGTTTGGGCTTGATAGAGGCTATTGAATTGAATGGTACTAATGCTACTTTTTGGGTATTTTCTTCTTTATCCGATGAACTAAAAGTAGATCAAAGCCTTAGTCATAGTGGTGTTTGTTTGACGGTAGAAGAAGTAATAGAAGGGATGCATCGGGTAACTGCCATTGAAGAAACCTTGAAAAAAACAAATCTGGGTACTTGGAAAGCGGGGACACTAATAAATTTAGAGAGATGTATGCAATTGAATGGCCGATTGGACGGACATATTGTTCAAGGTCATGTTGATGCAACAGCTACCTGCATTAAAAAAATTGCATTGGATGGCAGCTGGGAATATACTTTTCAGTTTCAAGAGCAATTTGCACACTTAGTTATCGAGAAAGGATCTATTTCTGTTAATGGCATTAGTCTTACCTGCTTCAACGTAACTGCCAATTCCTTTACGGTTGCTATCATCCCCTACACCTTCGAGCATACCAATATGAAGCAGTTAGAAGAAGGCAATCTAATCAACATTGAATTCGATATTATTGGCAAGTATGTGCAACGGATGGCACAACTGAAATAGACCTATTGCTTGTTAAAATCAGCTATTGAAAAGTAAGTACTATCGTACATTAATTCAATTGTTTGATTTGAATCAGTTTTACTTTCTTTAAAATTAAAACTAAAACCTCTCTTGGCAATTGCTTTGGTATAACTAACAGATACCTTTAATTCTTCATCCTTGGGTATCTCTATTCTGTTAGTATCAATGTTGTCTATCCAAAAAAGCCCTTCCTTAAACCCTAATCTAAATAGGGGTAGTCCATTAAATTGCTGAGGAAATTTCACCAACACAATTTTGCCAGTATCTTTTTTCTCTTTCTCAAGATGAGTGTAATAGCTCTTTGCAATATTTCCCGCCACTGCATAATCTCTTGCATTTATGTACAAGAAGAAAATATTGTAAGCAAACAAGAATATAACAGCAATGCAAAGTCTATTGCCAGCATACAGTTTAAAAAGGGAATAAATAATAAATAAGCACAAAAAGATGGAAGGCAAATACAAGTATCGCTCAGACTCTCTAGAATGGGTACTAATACCAAGCGTTAGAACTGGAATCAGGGAGGCAAGGAACGATAAAGCGAGGATTAGCATCAGCATGTCCCCCTTCTTTTTGGCAATTATTTTTCGCACATAAAAAGCTAGAATAATAAAAAGTAAAACAGTGAAAGCTATAAAATATACTGATGACTGGCTTGGTGGGATAAAACTTCTTACAAGCAAACAGACACCATTATAAATAATTCTTTTTACATCAAAACCAAATAGTTTCTGATCACCGTAGCTTCCTCCATATTGACCTATTATTATTTTACGAATAACCAGGTTAATAAGAAATGATCCGATGTAAACAAATGGATAAACGCTCTCTTTTTTCCATTCTTTTTTTGATTTTTGTATAGTTGCCCAAGATAATAGACCTATAAAAACAGGTGCAACCCAGTTGGATTCGTAAGTAAATAAACCTAATTGAAAAAATAATAGTGAATAAACAAAGAAAACTCCTTTGTCTCTTTTCATGTAAGTGATGGTAGAGGCCAAAAAGAACAAAGTAGCCAGTGAAGCGGTTGTACCCAATATCCATAATACAGATTCTGAATGAAACGCATAAATACAAAAGAAAGAAGCTGTGAGAATGCTTACAAGGCTATTTTCTTGCTCTTTTAAATTTCCATATTCCTTGCAAATGGTTTGGGAAAAAAAGTAGACCAATACTGAGCAAACTAGATGTATAAAATACTGAACATAGTGGTAACCTGCTGCATTTTTCCCAAAGAAATTATACTCTATCGTAACTAAAATTTCGTGCATCACCCTGAAAGAATGATGCTGAAAGAAAAAGTTATTGCTACTCAAAGGGATATGTACAAGGTCGTCGTTTAAAAAGTAAAGTGCGGAAGGATTATATAGGTAATAGCTTAGTATTAAAAACGAAAAGAAGAAGATGCTTATTAACTTATACTGTTTTTTCATCCGTTAAAAGTATTAGTTTTTGCTATACTCTCTTTTTTTAGTATAAATATTGTATCTGTACTTAATGAATTCTGTAAGAAAGTAGCTCATGATTATGGTAATAGCAAGTACCTATAGCTCATTTTTAAAATCCATGTGCAAGTAGGGGACAATTCAATTTTCTAAAATGGCAAACATTAAATCATTTACTCATAACCGCTAATCTGATATTAATCAGTGGTTTATCAACTTCGAGTTTCTATCGCAAACCCATAAACTCAAGTAAATCGTTATAACCGCTATCAACATGCCTCCTGCAATATCCCTTGGGAAGTGTTCTGCCAGATAGATTCTGGAATAGGCCACAAGAAACGTATAAATAAACCCTGCCGGAACCACCCAACGTCCCTTAATGGCTATGCAAGCAATAAAAAAGACTGTAAATGCAGCAGAAGTATGCCCCGATGGAAAACTATGAGCCTTGTATAATTCTACGCCCTCCACTGTGTGTACTTGCTGCATATTGGTAATTGCTTTGGTGGGACGAGCTTGCTCGGGCAATACATTCTTCAATCCCTGAACAAGTATTGAAGAAATAAAAAAGCACGCTAATAACAACCAAAAGAACTCCTTTTTCCAGATGAGTATCGTTACCAATGCAACCACCCAAGGCACTACTTCACCACCCTTGGTGATGTTTGCAAAGAAGATATCTGCTACTTTGCCAAGGTCTGTATTAAATAATAAAAAGAAGGATTCTTTGTTGAAGGTGAAGGATAACACAAACAATATCACCGCAATGATGGAGGTTAATAAGGTAGCTGTAGTAAGATTCCGATGATTTAATTGTTGCATAGCTGTACTTATTTATTCTTCACAAAAGAAGGAAGAGTCATTCTTGCGGATAGATTATAATAGGTAAGAAAGGTTTATTGTCGGCTTGAATTAATCCTGTATTAGGTTATAAGTAATAGGTAATAAGTATTGAACGTATTACTTATGACCTAGTACCTATTACTTTCTATAGTTTCTCCACTTCCTTCCAAACTTCTTCTGCAATTTCTACAACAGTTTGGTTGCCATTAATGGTTACAACTTTCTCATCACCTTGTAGTTTGTCAAAAGCTTCCAGAAACTTCGCTCGTACTTGTTTCAGATTATCCAGTGTCTCATACAATTCAATTGTACCACGTGTACTGTTTAGCCGTTGCATAGAAACTTCAGGGGCTACATCTATGAATATATTAATATCGGGCCTCAAAGTAGCTGCACTCATTGCGTTGGCAGCAATCACCCAGTCAATATCCACATGAACACCGTGATAGGCATAAGATGAAAAATAATATCTATCAGTGATAACGGAATACCCCTCTTCCAGCTTTTTCAATAATCCATTTATCTCATTGTGCAAATGGTCCAACCGGTCAGCAACATTGAGCGCAGCAATTGTCTTATGATCTGCGGCCATCCGTCCCTTAAATATATTACGAATCAACGAACCAATCGGACTATCAGTAGGCTCGAAAGTGGTATATACCTTATGCCCAGCAGCAATCAGCTTATCGGTCAATAACTTTACCTGAGTGCTTTTGCCGCTCCCATCAATTCCCTCGAATGCTATAAATAATTGTTTCATAAATAAATAAGTCGTAAGGCATAAGTCGTAAGGCATAAGTCACACGAGGCATAAACTGAGAAATACTTACGCCTTATTCCTTATCACTTACGCCTTATGCTTCGTTTTAAAAGGTATCATTGCCACCATTGGAGCTATTAATAAAGGAAGCATCAAGCTTCTATACCGAACAATTGCCCCTGTGAAAGTTACCGTATATCCATCCAATAGCAGAACACTAAAAGCAAAATAGAAGCAGCAAATATAAAAAGGAGGCATCAGTCTTTTGTGTTTACCAAAGACTAAAAATAAAATAATAATAGAGGCACATAATAAGGTCTCCGCGAAAGCTAAAGCATAGGAGGCATTTTTTATTTCGCCTAAGTGTGGGCGGATGAAAGCAATGTCAATGGCAGTGGGAAAGTACATAATAACACTTTCGGTAGTTGCTATCAGAGGGGGAACTTTAATGGCTGAGTTACCATTCAGCAAGAGAAATTCGTTGTGTTTGTTCACCACATGAACCATCACATTGGTATGGTCACCCAATAAGGCAATCACTATCAATGCGAACAAACAACCCGCATATACTGCCATGAAATAAAACTGATGTCTTTGATGGTTTCTGTCTGCCAGCCACCAGCTAAAAAGGGCAGGTACTAAAGCAATGGCAAGATAGTTTTTGACTAAAAAGAGCAGTAGAAAGCAAATAGCAAATGAAATCCAATGCTTGGCTTTTCCTTTCTTTTTGATAATATGATAGAAGCAATAAAACACAATGCCCAATGCCGAAAACAATAGCCCGTCTTTATGTATGCCACTTCCCCAGAATAAGAAAGACGGCATCAGGAAGATAGCAGCCAATAAACAGTATTTATGGGTTCGGCTATAAAACCATACAAGTTTGAAAAATGCGACTAATCCAAAGAGAAAGGAGAAGTTGAAGAAGATGATATTGGTGAAGTAATTCTTCCGGGTAAACACATTACATACAGCCATCAATTTAATGATGACATTGTCTTTCAGGTCATTCCAGTAAGAGTTCTTTCCAGAGAATAAGCCCCCTGTTTCTGTGTAACTATGTGTGAAAATCGATTTGATAAACAACAGCGGATGGTGCAACAGGAGCTGTGTTTCGGGAAGACTCTCCTTATAAAAGCGCCAAGTATCCGCTTTATCAACAAAGGCGGGTGTTTTCAAATACATGCCATATACAACCCCAACTGCTACTTTAATGCAGAATAATCCAATCAGTATCCAGACCGAGATTCCCGACTTCTTAAAGAAGGGTATCCAAGAAATGACAAAGCAAAACAGAATAAGGTATAATATAAACGGAACTATGTCTATTGCCATTATGGGCTATTTCTTTTCTTTTTTCTTTCTTCTCAGTGCCTCTGTGGCAATCCAATCCGCCTACCCTACTATCACCAAGTAATAATTCTTCTTTCCCTTCTGCAGCAGCACATATTTGTCCTGCAATAAATCACCAGTTGTCAGTGCATTCTTCTCCATCCCCACCTTCAGCTTATTCACTGCCAATCCTCCTGCTTGCAACATCTTTTTCGCTTCCCCTTTACTAGGGAGTATCTGTGAGTCGGCCAGGAAGCTTACAAAGTCATACCCCTCTGCCACTTGTTCTTTGGTGATAGAAACAGTAGGAACTCCCTCCAATACCTGTAATAACTGCTCTTCATTCAGCGATTGTAGGATGGCAGCTGTATCATTATTAAACAATATTTCACTCGCTTTCACTGCAAAGTCATAGTCTTCTTGGCTATGCACAAATACAGTTAGTTCTTCGGCTAATTTCTTCTGTAAACTTCTTTGGTGAGGTGCTGCATCGTGTTCTGCAATCAATGTTTCAATGGTTTCCTTGGATAACAGCGTAAACAGTTTTATCCATTTCTTAGCATCATCATCACTTGCATTCAACCAGAATTGGTAGAACTGGTACGGACTTGTTTTCTTTGCGTCCAACCAGATATTCCCTTTCTCAGTCTTGCCAAATTTGCCGCCATCTGCCTTAGTTACTAGCGGACAAGTGAAGGCAAATGCTTCTCCACCAGCCTTTCTTCTAATCAGTTCTGTACCTGTGGTGATGTTACCCCATTGGTCGCTACCACCCATCTGCAGCTTACAGTTTTTGTTTTTGTATAGCCAGTAAAAGTCGTATCCCTGAATCAGTTGATAGGTAAATTCTGTGAAGCTGATGCCGCTTTCGCCTTCAATGCGCTTCTTCACGCTGTCCTTACTCATCATATAATTGACAGTAATGTGCTTACCCACATCGCGTATAAACCCAAGGAAGTCAATCTCCTTAAACCAGTCGTAGTTGTTCACCATCTCAGCGGCATTCGGTTTGGAAGCGTCAAAGTCCAGAAAGCGCTCCAGTTGCTTCTTCACGCCAGCCTGGTTATGTTGTAGGATTTCGGAGCTTAGCAGATTCCTTTCTTCACTTTTACCACTAGGGTCACCCACCATACCCGTTGCGCCACCCACCAAAGCAAAGGGTTTATGACCCGCTTTTTGCAGATGCACCAACAGCAGAATCGGTACTAGGCTACCAATATGCAAGCTGTCCGATGTAGGGTCAAACCCAATGTAAGCGCTCGTCATTTCCTTGTTCAGTTGTTCCTCCGTACCCGGCATTATATCTTGCAGCATCCCCCGCCAGCGCAGTTCTTCAATCAGTGTCATCGTATTCTTATTTGCCACAAATGTAATTGAAGCGAGAGAGATATTAGATAGTAGTTATTAGATATTAGATAAAGGACATGTCTCCTAACAAATATCTCCTATATAATAACTACTAACTATTACTTAGGGCGTGCCCCTCCGGGTCGGTCAGAACTTCGTTCGTAACCTTCGTCAAATAATAATCAATTATTTTCCTTGCTTATGTTCCAATCTTTTTGCTCAGGGCAGCAAAAAGGATTTCCACTGCAATCCTGAGGACATATCATCAAACAGGTACCAGTTGCATATTCATTTTGAGTGCCATCTTCTCTAGATATTTCTTTCTTTTTTCCATCAGGTGTTCCTTATAAGCCACGATGCCCTTTTCTACGAACTCCCCCCCTTTGTCATCACCCTGTAATAATAACAGGCTATCTTCCTTGCAATTGCCTTGATGGCAACACTGCTGCCCCGCCTTGCACGTATTGACCGCCCGAATGAACCCAGTGCGATGTGCTTGCTGGTTAATATCCCCTGTGCCAAGTTGCGGAACAGTTGCCCTGCATTGTTGTGTCGTTTTAGGGTGATACGCTTGTTCATCCTGCCCAAACTGGCTTTCAGTGGTGCAAGCTTCAGCCAACTGGTGAAGTGTTTCTCTGTTTTCCAATGCCCCATGTCTGTACCCACCTCACTAACTATCTGTAGGAAGCTGTAGTCGGTTATGCCAGCTATACCCGTTGGATCCTTGCCATCGGTAAGCTTGAGCAAAGGAATGTACAGGTTTTCTATCTGTGGCTTGTGGTAGCGTATGGGTTTGCGTTTGTTGTTTATGGTCATGTCATCTTGCCTGCCGCCTTTGATATGCACCATTTCAAGCAGTTGCTTCTCCACCGCCTTGTCACACTCGGCAATCAGCTTGTTGTAATGCTGCCAAGTGCCGAATGCCTGTGTAAGGGCAAAAAGATGTTCGTGCCTGTAGTTGCCTTCCAGCGATTTGAACACAAGTTCTTTTTTCTTTTCTAGTATCCTTTCAACGCATAATGCAGTGAGTTTTTCTGGATCCCGTTCCCCTGCGAGTATGGCATTGATGATGCGCAGCCCGCTAACGCCCGTGATGTCGTTGATGACCTCAGCAAGGCGTATGTTCATCTGTGTGAGCGCCTTGTGCATCAGGTTTATCTGCGTAGCGGTTGCCCGTATGTGGTCTTGTCTGAGCCGTAGGTAACTGCGGACTGTACGTATATCGGCTTCTGGGATGAAACTCCTGCGCAGTAGCCCATACGCATGTAACTGTCGTAGCCACTGACAGTCCTTCACATCGCTCTTGCGACCTGGCACGTTGCGGACATCCCTTCCGTTGACAAGGAAAACATTGATACCTGCATCCTCCAGCACACCATAGAGAATCACCCAGTACACGCCCGTCGATTCCATGGCAACGGTGGTGATGCCGCATCGCAGTAGGTAATCACGAAGTTCGCCACAGTCCTGCGTGAAAGTGGGGAATACCTTGACGTCTCCATCACCAGCATCCACATAAAAGTTTTTGCTGCCTATATCAATCCCGGCAGCATGGGGATGGACAATCTCCAGTTGTTGACTAGCCATAAAATTAGTTTGAATGAACAATAAGCCCCAAAAAGGCTGGCTGCCAAAAGAATTGAATAGCATCCTGAACGGGGATACCATGAAAGGCACCACCAATAAATATTCCATGAAACAGCCAGAACAAGATTCCCTCACGGGTATTTAAAACACCGGATAGTAGCACTGATACTTCCTCTTGGAGGCATCCGCAAGTTACATAATGTCCCTTGCTAAATTTACCACGACAAGTGGGTAGGCTTCTCTCACGCAGCGTTCGAATACACAAATAATACATGGTCAGCATTACAACTAAGGAAGGTTTCGCTAGCAGCGAAACCTTCCTTTTTAGCATCAACATTAGTGTTATTCGTATCGATAGGCGTGTTATTCGCTTTTACAAAAAATCAATCATTCTATACATCCAACAATTAAACCATTTTGGGAATTGTATCTAAGAGTGAGGTGAATTGACTGGCTTTTATTGAGAATGATGAAGAAATAGTTGTGCTTTTAGCGTACTAGGGTGACCTTTTAGCGAAGTTGGGTATCCTTTTAGGGAGGCGAGGTGGGGTTCTAGCGTCCCTTTGTATGTTATTATGACAGTTTGGTGACCACTTAGCGATGTCGGGTGGGGTTTTAGCGACCTTGTGTATGCTTTTATGACAGTCTGGTGGGGTTTTAGCGTAGTTGCCTGAACTTTTAGCGCCTTTTTGTATCTATTTAGGGTCATTTCTACTCATAAAACCGTTTAATGGCGCTTGGTTAGTGGAATATTGAAGGTGATTGGCGATATTGGATAGAGGCTTGGGGTATTGATTGTTATCCTATTAGTATTGGAGCGTTCTAGTTTTGTCATCCCGGAGGGATCTAACCGAATAATAGGCAAATGGTGGATAGTTTGGTTAGATCTCTACGAGATGACAAGCATTACACTAATTCGCGTCATTACGAGGCACGAGAAATCTAACCGAGGTTTGAAAGGCTAATGCTGCAATGAGATTTCTCCTAGGGTCGAAATGACGTTTACAGGGTTTGGAGTGGATGAAGTTGCAGCTTTCGGGGAGTTTACCTACATTAATCAATAAATTATAATTAAGACCTACCCTTGTCTATAATTATTTCTTATTATTGCAGAAACAAATCGTCAACAAATTATCAATTCTCTTTTATGAAACTATTAAGACCAAAATGGGGGATACTCCCTTTCATACTTATTCTTTCTCTATTTGCATTCCAACTAAAGGCTCAAGTTATCAATACAGTTGTTGGCAATGGCAATTCTGGGTTTAGTGGTGATGGGGGAAAAGCAACTTCTGCCACTATTTCGCCAACAGGAATATGCTTTGATAAATCGGGTAATATGTACATAGCTGATCAAGGTAATGCCTCGATAAGAAAAGTTGATGTCAATGGAAATATTAGTACAGTGGCAGGAAATGGGAAGGCTAATTTTTATTACATAGGAGATGGATATAAAGCGACATCAATTAGCCTATATCTACCAAGAAGTGTTTTGGTGGATGCCTTGGGTAATATTTACATAGCTGAGGTAGCATATAATCGTATATTAAAAGTAACTACGGATGGCATAATCCATACAATTGCAGGTACAGGAAATTATGGTTATACTGGTGATGGAGGATTGGCTACTAAAGCAACTTTAGGCAATCCAACAGGTATGGCTATCGATAAAGCTGGAAATTTATACTTAGCAGATTTTGGTAATAATGTAATACGAAAAATAAATACAAGCGGTATTATCACTACCATCGCTGGAAATGGTCATGCTGGATATTTTGGTGATGGGGGGACAGCTTCCTATTCTACATTAAATCAACCAACCGCATTGACAGTAGATGCAAATGGGAATTTATTAATTGTTGATGCTGGCAACAACGTAATAAGGAAAATCGATTCGAAAGGTGTCATAACAACTATAGCAGGAAATGGGAGGGAAGGTTTTAGTGGTGATGGAGGCGCTGCTACTTCTGCAACATTAAGGCCAAATGCATTGACACTTGCCGTTGATGGAAGTATTTTTATAGCTGATGGTGGTAATGGTGTAATAAGAAAAATAGATTCAAAAGGTATTATCGGGACTGTAGCAGGTAATGGAACGAGTGGTTATAGTGGTGATGGCGGATTTGCAACACTTGCAAAAACAAATGGACTAATGGGGTTGGCACTTGACGCAAAGGGCTATTTGAACATAGTTGATGCGCATAATTACCGAATTCGCTCATTTAATACTAGTATTTTGCCAATTATTATTGCTTCTTTTAGTCCTGATTTTGCATCGCAAGGAGATACCATAAGGATTAAAGGAAAAAACTTTACAGGTGTTACATCGGTAACTTTCGGCGATACTTTAGCGACAAGTTATACAATTGTAGACGATAGTACCATTTTTGCTGTAGTTGGCAATGCTACGAGTGGTAATATTATTTTAAAAAGTCCTATGACCGCAGGACAGATACAAGGGTTTACTTATAAATTACCTTCAACGTTAGTTACTTCTTTCAGTCCCTTAATTGCAAGTAGTGGTCAGGAGGTAGTAG
>CANGFK010000044.1 GCA_947452925.1 Chitinophagaceae bacterium
AGATGGCAAACGATGTACATCCAGATGGCAAGGCTAACAGCTTCCGATGGCAAATCGAGTTCATACAAGTACAAACCGAGTACATGTAGATGGCAAACGATGTACATCCAGATGGCAAGCCCAACAGCTTCCAATGGCAAATCAAGTACATACAAGTATAAACCGAGTACATTCGGATAACCTACATTGTACATTCCGATAAACTACTTTCCCTATTGTAAAAGACCTTTTCTCTTCTTTTTCAGTGCCTCAGTGGCAAATAAACTCCGCATAGTCAAACACCCCTAATCCTTCCAGAGAAAAGGGAATAGAATAATGGCTAATGTGATAATCAGTATATCCAATCCAATCAAAGAATAGACTAGTTGCAGCCAGCCTTCCATCAATACATCGCTAAAAGAGGGTACAGATATCTTCATCAACAAGAGTATTTGTGGGATGATGATAGGAAAACCCAGAATAGCCATCAGTGCTGCCGACTGCTGTGCTCTTGCTGCTATGGCAGCTAGAAAAGTAAAAACCAAGCTGAAACTAGCACCTCCCAATAGCGTAATCCCAATAAAAGTCAGTAGTTTGTTCAGTGGATTACCCAACAAAAGTGTAAATAAGGCCAATGAAATGCAACTCATCACCAACATCAGTAGTAAGTTGAATGCCAGTTTAGAAATAATGAAATCTTTTGCACCTGCTATCGAATAGAAATAAAGCATCCTCCCTCTGCTTTCCTGCAAAAAGCTTTTGGCCACAGCATTGATACAAATAAATAGTTGGGTTATCCAGAAAAGACCATTCCACACTTGGTCTTCAGGATGTCCCATAGATAAATAGATTACAAAAGTGGTAGAAGCAACGTACAAAAGGATGCCATATATGGTGTACTGCTGACGCATCTCCAGCAGTATATCTTTCCTTATTAATGTTAGTATGGGGTGTTTTACCGACTTCATTGTTGGCAAATGTAAAGTTCCAACAGATTCAATCGTGTTTTATCATTAAACAAACTAGGGCAAATGAAATTTTGGCAAGTAAGAGATAATTTGTAGAGCTTATTTTTATTATTTAATACCTATGTTATACCATTCTTTCTTTATTAAAGTTATTCGAAACCCTTTCCTGAATTGATTTTTATGCAGTTTGGATCGGTTCTTTTTTGCGGATGTTGAAAAATATTTATAAAAAAGTTTTGCTATTGTGTAAAAAATACACATCTTTGTAATCGAATGTGTTAAAAGTACACATTAAATAGGTCGATTGCACTACTAAAAAAGCTTGTATGAAGTTACGATTGTTACAAAAAAGCTATCTGCCCCGTTTGTTGGTAGACAAATCAAACCGTGATTCTGGCCTTCTACACGCCAGTCATTATTCTACCGATACATAAATATTGTTCTCACTTAAATTTTCAGTTATTACTAAACTTTTTACATTAACAAGTAAATTTTCAACTATGAATTTTAAACGTTTGATTGCTTTGCTACTTATGATGACAGTTATCTGCAGCATGACAGCATTTGCACAAGAAAGGGTTGTTACTGGTAAGGTAACAGATTCCAAGGATGGAACACCATTGTCAGGTATTACGGTACAGGTCAAAGGTTCCAAGAATGCCACACAAACTGCCGCAGATGGTAGTTTTAAAATTAAGGTAGATGGAGATGCCACCTTAGTTGTAACATCAATTGGCTATGCCAAACAAGAAGTATCAGCCAGTTCATCGCCAGTTTCTGTTAGCCTAATACAATCAAATGCTTCACTAAGTGAAGTGGTTGTAGTTGCTTATGGTACAAGAAAGAAAGGTGATTTGACAGGTGCAGTAACATCTGTTACTACTAAAGACTTTCAAAAAGGAAACATTGCTTCTTCAGAACAACTTTTGCAAGGCAAAGTAGCAGGTCTGCAAATAACCTCTGGAGGTGGTAGTGCTGGTGGCGGTAGTACAATTCGTATTCGTACAGGATCTTCCTTAAATGCAAGCAATGATCCATTAATAGTTATTGATGGGGTACCAGTTGATGGAAATGGTATTAATGGTGGAGGAAATCTATTAAATACCATTAATCCAAATGATATTGAATCAATGACTGTGCTAAAAGATGCATCTTCTACTGCATTGTATGGTTCTAGGGCCTCTAACGGTGTAATAGTTATTACTACTAAAAAAGGTGGTAAGGGTGCAATCAAGTATAATTTCAATACAATGTTTTCGGTTGGAGAAATTACAAAGTACGTTGACGTTTTCTCTGGAGATGAAATTAGAAGTATTGTAAAAGCAAAAGGAAATGCAGCTCAAATTGCACAATTAGGAACCGCAAATACAGATTGGCAAAAGCAAATTTATCAAAAGGCTATTGGTTGGGATAAGAATATTAGCGCGAGTGGATCAATTGCAAAAGTGCTTCCTTTTAGACTTTCATTAGAGAATTTGAACCAGAGCGGTATATTATTGACTGATAAGTTTGATAGAAACGCAGTTGGCTTGAACTTGTCTCCCAAATTATTTACTGATCATTTATCAGTCAGTATTAATGCAAAATATGCCAATACCAAGTATCGCCACGCAGATGGTGGGGCAGTTGGGGCTGCTGCTACTTTTGATCCAACGCAAGCTATCAATCAGAAAAATAAATATGGCGGTTACTTCGAATGGTTAAATTCTGATAGTACCCCAATTGGTAATAATGGTAATGCAGGTTTCCCAAATCCATTAAGTATGTTGAAATTCAGGAATAACCAAGAAACTGTAAATAGGTTTATAGGCAATATTCAGCTAGACTATAAACTTCATTTTCTGCCAGACTTGCATGTAATGGTAAATGCAGGTACGGATTTGGCCTATCAAACTGGGGAAGATCATTACGATTCTATGATTGTAACACAATACAACACAAAGGGTAGAAGAAATCCATATAAACAAGATAAAGTCAACCAATTGTTGGAGACATCCTTATTCTATTCTAAAGAATTGAAAGATGTGAAGTTTGATGTCTTAGCAGGACATAGTTATCAAAATTTTGAAACAGATAAGTATAATTACTATAACTATAAATTGAATGGAGATACTATTGCTGGTACTAGACCAACTTTTGCAACCGATAAGCCAACTTATAGACTAGAGTCATATTTTAGTCGTTTGAATATTACTATTTTAAATAAATATTTATTAACAGCTTCAATTAGGCGAGATGCAAGTTCCAAATTCTCTGCCGCAAATAGGGTAGGATATTTCCCTGCTTTCGCTTTTGCTTGGAAGTTGAAAGACGAATTATTCAAGAATACTAATAAGGTTAATGATTTAAAGCTTAGGCTTGGATGGGGAAAAACTGGACAACAGGATGGTATTTCAGAATATGATTATTTAGCAAGGTATTCAGTTAGCAATGGTGGCGCCAGCTATATTTTTGGAAAAGATACTATCAAATATATTCGTCCATCTGCTTATAACCCCAATTTAAGATGGGAGTCAACTGCAACGCTCAATCTTGGATTGGATTATTCTTTCTTCAATAACCGGATTTCAGGAAGTATCGATATTTATCAAAAGAAAACAACTGATCTGATAAGTAGCCTTCCGCAAGCACCTGGCTCAAACTATGATATAATTGTAAATTCAAACATTGGTAACATAGAAAATAAAGGGATAGAATTTGTAATAAACACTGTGCCAGTTAAACAAAAAGATTTTAGCTGGGATTTAGGATTTAATGTAACTTATCAAACAACTAAGATTACTAAATTATTTGCAGTAATTGATCCTTCTTCAACAGGGAATGATGCGGGAGACAATTTGGATGGCGGTACTAGTAATACCCTCGAAAAGCATCAGGTTGGATATGCCCCCTACAATATTTTCGCCTACAAGCAAGTATATGATAGCAAAACCGGCAAACCAATTGAGGGGCTGTATGAGGATATAAACAGGGATGGTACTTCTGCAAAATATTATTATCCAAAAACAGTTCAACCTAGTGTTTTGGCTGGGTTCAACACACAATTTACGTACAAGAAATACAGTCTCGGATTGTCAGGGCATGGCTCTTTTGGAAATTATATGTATAACAATTTCGCATCAAATAATGGAACCCGGAATTCAATTTTGAATGGGTCGGTTATTTCAAATGGTTCAAAAAGCTACCTAAATACGGGGTTTGTAAATAAGCAGTTGTTTTCAGATTATTATGTTGAAAACGCGTCTTTCTTCCGATTAGATAATATCAACATAGGATACAATGTAGGAAAGATATTGAATCAAAAGGCAGCATTAAGAATTTATGGAAGTATTCAGAATGTATGTGTAATTACAAACTATTCTGGATTAGATCCTGAAAACTCTAGTAATGGAATAGATAAGAATATCTATCCAAGACCAAGGGTATATTCAATTGGAGCAAATATTGATTTTTAATATTTAGAAACTTAAAAAATTATTACAATGAACTATAATAAAATATTTAGAAACGGTATTGTTTCCTTATGCTTACTTTTTGCGCTTTCATCATGCGAAAAGAAGCTTGACTTATTTCCACAAAATGATATGACTTTAGATAAAGTCTACAACTCCTATAGTGGGTATCAAAGTGTATTGGCAAAAATTTACGGGGCTATGTCAATTGGTGGTAATACAGGTCCTTCAGGTACTCCAGATATTTCTGGTAAACTTGATGAGGGATCACAAATTGCATTTATTCGTCCGTTCTTTAATTGCCAGGAATTACCTACAGATGAAGCTGTTTGTTTTTGGAATGACCAAACAATTAAGACTTATCACAATTTAAATTATACTAGTGATGATCCATTTATTAAGGGGATGTATGCAAGACCTATATGGAATATTACCTTGATAAATGAGTACTTGCGTCAATCATCTGATTCAAAATTAGGGGGAATTGGCTTGACTGCTAAGCAACTGACCGATTTGAAGGCATCTCGTGCTGAAGTGCGTTTTTTACGTGCTTTCAATTATTGGGTAATGATGGATATATTCGGAAAATCAACTTTCATAACTGAAAATGATATTCCAGGATCAGGTAACCCTGCGCAGATTAGCAGAGCAAATTTGTTTAATTATATTTCCAATGAATTAAAGTCAATAGAGAATGATTTGCCAGCTCCACACACCCAAGTTTATGGTAGAGTAGATAGAGGTGCTGCATGGGCTTTAATGGCTAGGATTCAGCTAAATGCAAACGTTTATTTGAATACACCTACGGATACGAAGCACTATGACACTGCAATTACCTATGCTTCTAAAGTTATTAATGGAGGATATTCCTTGAATACAGGCTCAAATGGTTACCAACAATTGTTCATGGCAGATAATGACAAACGTACTAATGAAATTATTTGGGCTATAGAATGTGATGGATTAGTTACTCAAGGCTATGGTAATACTACCTTTTTAGTAAATGCCGCTTCCGGTGATGACAAAGGAACCGATTACTTTGCCGGGGCAAGTGGTGCTGGTTGGAAAGGTTATACTGCAACCAAATCGTTGTCTTCTAAATTTGCTGATCCTAGTGGGTTAACAGATACTAGAGCCATGTTTACAACCTCAAAATTCTCACCTTCACCAGATCAGGTTGAATTAACCAATGACTTATTGACAGTAAATGAAAGTGTTTTTCCAAACCTAGGTTCTGGTGTACATGTGAATAAGTTCCGTAACTTTCGTTCTGATGGACTTCCTACAAGCGATGTAACAAGTCATTCTTTCGCAGATATTGATTTCCCTGTTTTCCGGTTAGCAGAAATGTATTTGATTTATGCTGAAGCTGTATTAAGGGGCGGTTCCGGTGGTTCTTCAGCTTCCGCTGTTGATTATATCAATTTATTACGACAAAGAGCTTATGGTAACACTAGTGGAAATATTAGCGCAGTGCAATTGGATTTGAACTTTGTATTAGACGAAAGAGGAAGAGAATTGTATTGGGAAGGGCACAGAAGAACTGATCTTGTGAGGTATGGATACTTAACTTCTAGTAGCTATTTGTGGCCTTGGAAAGCGGGTGTTAATTCTGGTGCTGGAACAGATAGTAAATATAATTTATTTCCTATACCGTCTAGTATTAGAAATAGTAATCCAAATCTAGATCAAAATACAGGATTCTAAATTTTCAGTCACACGAAATAAAAAACATTATTATGAATAAATTATCATTGAGTTTGTTTTTTACTATGCTTTTGAGTATAGTGTTTTTCTCTTGCAAAAAAGATGAAAATAAAGTTTATTATTATGGAGGAAGCGCTCCAGTTTTAGCTACATCATCGAGTTCTAAGGATGACACGCTCAGAATATCCTACGCGAATCAATATGCTACGGCACTGGCCTTTAATTGGACAAATCCAAATTATTTGTTTACAACTGGAATTAGTTCACAAGATGTTACTTACACGCTTGAAATTGATACTGTTGGGTCTAACTTTACTAATCCTAATATGAAAAAATTACAAATCTCTAAAGATTTGTCATTGACTCTAACGGATTCTGCTTTGAATGATTATATGCTCAATCAACTTGGATTGGATATAGTAAGTTATCATCATTTAGAGTTCAGAGTTCTTTCTAATTTAATAAATAGTAGTGCGACTTTGATTTCAAATAAGATCGCATATTTAGCTAAGCCTTATCCAATTCCTCCAAAAGTAACCCCTCCCGGGACAGCGCCAGCATATGCAGACGGAAAACTTTACATAACTGGTAGTGCAACTCCAGGAAATTGGATGGCTGGCGGTGACCCTGAACTTTTAACCCAGAAGTTTACTAAGTTGAGTTCTACTTTATATGAGATCACAGTAAATTTAACAGGAGGGAATTCATACACTTTTGTTCCTGTTTATGGCAATTGGGATAATAAATATAGTATTGCCACAAAGAATGATCCAAATGAAGTAAATGGTGGTGATTTTCAATTCCAAGGTCAAGATATTCTTGCGCCTGCTGTAAGTGGATCGTACAAAATACAGGTTGATTTTCAAAGGGGTAAATTTATTGTTACAAAACTTTAAATTGTTTAATTAATTAAAATTACAAAAATGAAAAATATCATTAAATTTCTCACTTTAACAGCCGTTTTATTCTCAATAATAACAGCCTGTGAAAATAAAGTAGATAGTCTCCCTTTTTACAAACAAGGTAGCGCATCAACTTTAATAAGTTCTGTTAACACAATTGCTGCAACTCCAGCAGATTCATTAAATAATTTAATTACTCTAAAGTGGACAAATCCTAATTATTCAAACTTAGATACATCCAAGACAAAATATGTGATAGAATTTGATTCTACGGGTAGGAATTTTTTACATTCAGTTAAATTTACTTATTCGGGTATATTAATTAAGTCTTTTACAGGAAATGATATAAATGCTATACTTTTTAATCTTGGGTTACATGTTGGTTCCTCATATCCATTAGATATTAGAGTAACTTCTTCCTATGCAAACAATAATGAAGGACTTTATTCTAATACATTGCATGTAACTGCTTCTTTTCTTGGAGCAACTTATCCAGTATTAACTTCATCAGTAGCTAGTATTATTCCAATTGATGCGAAAACTATAACTACAGAAGGAGTTAAATTCTCATGGACAAATGCAACTTACTTTTTTAAGTCAAATACTTCAAACAATGCTGTTTCCTATACTTTACAGATCGATAAAGCCGGAAGCAATTTTTCTAGTTCTATGCTGCAAAATGTGGCTATTGATAGTACCCAGTCTTTTGTCTCACTTACTCAAAAGTATATAAATAGGTTATTAATTAAAGCTGGTTATCCACTAGGAATTTCGTCAAATGTAGAATTTAGGTTAGTAGCAAAATTGGCAGGAATAGCCACCACTTCTTTGGCTTCTAATGTGATTAAGCTTTCTGCGACGCCCATAAACAAGCCTGCTATTGATCCTCCTGCATCTGGAACTTTATTTTTAGTCGGAAGTGCTACACAAGGAGGTTGGAGTAATCCTGTGCCTGTGCCTTCTCAGCAGTTCGCTCAGATTGATTCAGTAACTTACGGAGGTGTTTTTAATTTGATTGGTGGTGCCCAATACTTGTTTCTTCCTGTTAATGGAGATTGGGGGCATAAATATGGTGGAACAAGTCCTACTGGTGGTGCTCTGTTAGTTGATGGGGATGTCCCAGGTTCTAATACCCCGGCCCCTGCTGCGTCTGGCTGGTATACAATAACTGTAAATTTCCAAGATGGGATCTATACGGTTACTCCATACACTGGTACTTTCCCTACTAATCTATATATTGTAGGAGATGCTACTGCTGATGGCTGGAATAATTCTAATCCAGCAGTAAACCCTGCGTTTACACAACTAGATGCTGCCAGATTTCAATTGACCGTACCACTAATTGGCGGCAAAAGCTTCTTAATGTTGCCTGTTGCTGGAAGTTGGACAAATAAATACGCTGTTGCTGATGGTACTGTTCCTAGTTCAGGTGGAAGTTTTGGCTACAACTTAAGTACTAATTTTAACGCACCGGCTACTAGTGGCACTTATACCATTACAGCTAATTTCTACGACCTCACATTTACAGTTAAATAATATGTGAATAGTCGAAACTTTTCTTGAAAATAGGCTTTGCATCTGCAAAGCCTATTTTGTTTTTATTCAAATCCCCATTTCTATTACTTTTACCGAATCGGGGTAGCGATGAAGTTTCCTCTACAAAATGACTTTCTATGCTTTATTCAATGACTGGTTACGGACGTGCAGAACAAACAATTGGTGACAAGGTATTTTTAATAGAATTGCGCTCCCTCAATGGAAAACAATTTGATTTGAGAATGCAACTTCCTGCTTTGCTGAAACCGTACGAGTTTGAAATACGTTCTACTTTGAATGAGGCATTGGAAAGAGGCTCAGTAGAGTGTTTTATTACCATCAAACAAAATGGTATTGCTAAGCCGGTAAGCATTAATACAGAACTTCTTAAGGCTTATTACAACTCTGTTGTCCTAGTGGCTGATGAACTAAATGCGGATACACAACAATTATTAGCTGCTATCTTGAGGTTGCCTGAGATAGTTGTTAGCTCCACCGAGGTATTGGAAGATGCTGATTGGGAACAATTTAAAGAAGTGCTTCATGCAGCAATTGCTGATTTGAATGTTCATAGACTAGATGAAGGTAAATCTATAGAAAGTGATATGTTGTTGCGTCTTGCAAATATCGAAACACAAAGTGCCATCATTGTTACACTGGAGCCTAACCGTAGGCAGAAGACAAAAGATAACCTGACCAAATTGTTGGAAGAAAGGGTGGGTAAAGAGAACTACGATGCCAACAGATTGGAGCAAGAGCTAATTTATTACATTGAACGTATTGACATTAGTGAAGAGCAGGTGCGTCTTAAAAACCACATCAGTTATTTCAAAACAATACTGGATGAGAAGGATAAAAGCAAAGGGAAAAGGCTTTCTTTCTTATTGCAGGAATTTGGTCGTGAAATAAATACTACTGGCTCTAAAGCGTATGATTCTGAAATTCAGAAGTGCGTGGTCCTTATGAAAGACGAGTTGGAGAAAGCAAAAGAACAGGTGTTGAATGTGTTGTAATAGTTAACCGAATTACCGTCAACTGTATTACCGATGGCGGAACACGGTTAACGGTATGTCGGTAAACTTTCTTCTATACTCCTCACAATCACTTCACACATCCTTCTTACTTCATCTTCTGTAATTATTAAGGGTGGGGCAATACGAAGACTTCTATCATTAAACAAGAACCAATCGGTAATCAATCCATTTTCAATACACTTCTTTATAACGGCATGATTGGTAGTAAAACTATCAAACTCAATTGCCATCCATAAACCACGATGCCTGCGAGTAATAATTGCTGGATGCTGAATCAGCTCCAACATCAATGCTTCTTTTTTCTTTACTTCCGCTATGAATTTGCCATCAAGTAAAACTTCCAATCCTGCTTTCCCCGCTGCACAGCTAACGGGGTGTCCCCCAAAGGTGGTAATATGTCCTAACACTGGATTGTAAGTGAAGGTATCCATCAGTCTTTTATCCGCAACAAAAGCACCTAGTGGCATTCCGCCTCCTAATGCTTTGCCTAACAATAAAATATCCGGAACAATACAAAACTGTTCAAATGCCCACAAGCTTCCGGTTCTTCCAAAGCCGGCTTGAATCTCATCGAGAATCAACAGAGAACAATGTTCGTCACACTTTTGTCGGATAGCTTTTATCCAGTCTGCATCAGGGGTGACGATGCCCGACTCAGCTTGAACTGTTTCCATTATTACGCAAGCCGTCTTATCGCTGATAGCATCTATTGCCTCCTGACTATTATAATCGTAGTGAAGAATATCTGGCAATAAAGGGCGGTAGGCATTTCTGAAATATTCATCTCCCATCACACTCAAAGCCCCTTGCGTACTGCCATGATAAGCCTTGTTGAAACAAATAATCTGACTTCTATTCGTCACTCGCTTTGCCAGTTTCATAGCACCTTCTGTTGCTTCTGCGCCGCTATTGGTAAAGTAAACACAGTTTAGCGAGGAGGGAAGTAGACTGGTGGTAAGCAATTGAGCATAGGCAACTTGAGGCTGTTGAATATATTCGCCATACACAATCAGGTGCATATACTTCCCTGCCTGTTGTTGTACCGCTTCAATCACTTTGGGATGGCTATGTCCGATATTAGCCACGCTAAAACCACTAATCATATCCAGATACGCCTTCCCATCAGTATCATAGATGTAGATACCCTCCGCCCGCTCCATTTCCAATCCTATTGGCGCAGGAGATGTTTGTGCGATGTGTTGAAGAAAGAGATTCCTTAAAGACACTTTTTTAGATATTAGTTATTAGATAGTAGATATTAGTTTGGGAGTATTGATTGTTTTCTTTTAGATGTGACTATTGAACTTTTTAGCATTTTAATTAATGCTATACCTTCCTGATTAATACTTTCAAACTCAAGTTGTGTTAGGTAATCTGTTTCTTTAAGTAATTCCATCCAATACAAGGATTCATCACATTCTTTTTGCGAAATGCCTAATTTATGGATGAAGTCTTTATCACTTTCCGCATTCTGTGCTTCTCTAACCATTGCACCAATTGATGTCCCGCTTCTTAGAAGTTGTTTACTCATCACATACTCTTTCTTTACCTCTATTAGATATTTGTATAGATTAACTATTCGGATTGCAAATGCAAAACTTTTCTTTCTTAAAATACTGTTCTGCACTATCATAACTCACGTTTTTAAATCCATTAACTACTAACTACTAACTACTAACTACTAACTACTAACTACTAACTACTAACTACTAACTAGCTTCTCTCCATCGCCCGCAGCCATCTTTCAGGCATATCGTTGTTGGAAGCAATGAGGTAATCTTGTTTGCTGCAAGCAATAAATTTATCGCCATTTATCTGCATCCACCATCTTCCTGTCTTCTTACTTTGCAGAAAAACGGTTTCCACTTCTGCGAAAGCCATCGTGAACTCAAAGAAGTTATCCCTATCCTCAAAGCGCGATTCTTTCTTGCCCAGATAAATACCATCCATAATGTACCAAAGCAGGTGACTTATCTGTTTTGCCGTCAGGTTATGCGTGTCTAGATCGGGATTGTAACCGTAGATGCCGATACTACTCATGTTCTGACTCATACCTGCATATTGCATCAGGGTACAAGCCTCTTCACCGGTGAAACCGTTGGGAGTAAGTCTGTTGGCAGGGGCATGGGCGTGTTGGATGGAGGCTATATCGAAACTAAAAAGGTTACTATTACGTATAGGCGGTTCCATCTCTTCCATGTTTTCCTTTATTTTCCCTACTCTGAAACAATCAAATCTTAAGCTGTCAATTACTTCCAGCATTTGTGGATGTACAAAGTAACTCTGGAAGCCAAGGTGGTTATAGTGTCTTATAAAGTTGGGGACGCCCGTCAACAGTTCCATCAAGAAGTTGTCGGCGGGCAAAACACTATCCATATTCAGGTCTATCCGTGCATCAACGCAGGTCGCTTCTATTATTTGTTCTAGGTGTGTGTAGGCTGCATATTGCGCCAGCGTAACATCATGGCTTCCTCCCAATATCACCACGCGTTTCCCTTGTTCTATTAGTTCGCAGACGACTGTCTTTAGCGCAGCATAAGAATCTTGTATGCTGGCACCCACTTTTACGTTGCCAATATCGGCAACAGAAACGGTTTTATGCCAGTGAAAAAGACCATAAAAGGCACTTCGGATGGCATTGGGACCCTCTGTGTTGTTGATGCCACCTTCGCCACGCATTTCACCACAACCCACCAATACCATATCGGCATTGGTAATGTCGGGAAACTCTTCTTCGTAGGCGTTGATGTGTCTGCCAAGTTGGGTATCCTTGTAGCCCTCATCGTTACTCAGTTCATAACGGTTTATCGGCTCCAAAAAATCTACAATCGTATGTATGCTCATATTATGGGTTTGCTCACAAACATACTTTAATATGGAATACCATCGACGAATGTGGATTAGTTTAGTTATGAGTGATTAATTATGAGTTATGAGTTGAAACTCTACGGGGGGGTGATTTAATAATTGACACTTCAACTTACTAATTTAAAATAAAGGTCTTTATTTTTATTGGAGGTATAAAATAGTTTTTTAAGGGTATAATAAAAGTGGCTTTAAGCCACAGAAAAATTGAAATAGACAATAATAAATTGCATTTACACTGTTGAAATAATCATTTACACGGTGTAAATGATTACGGCGACGGTGTGAATGAATGCTGCGACAGTGTAAATGAACGCCGCGAATGGATAAAAAAGATTTATACGGTGTAAACGACCATTTACACCGTGTAAATGCACGCTGCGACAGTGTTAATTGTTGTTGCGAAGGGATAAAATCCATTTACACCGTGTAAATGAATTTTTCTACTGTGTAAATGAGCAATAAGAAGCAATCTTTTATATTTAAAGCAATGAAAGTTTACTTTAAGGAAGACAATATTGGCGTGGAGGGAGGTTTATATAACCTAATTATATTTAAAATAGTTTTTTTGGGGGGATGATTTTTTGTTGGTAGGGGATAAAGTAGCAGGTGTTTATGTTTGGGATAGTATATTTACAAGCGAGATTTAATTGATGATAGTGAATTGTAATTGAATAAATATGACTAAAATGAATCAAGAGATACCTAAATTCCATGAAACCTTTGTTCCAATTCTTAATGTTCTGAGTAATGGAGAAACTATCCAGTCAAGGGAATTAATAAAGAAAGTTATTGAGCTGCATTACTCAAATCTCTCTTCAGAACAATTATCTGAGAAAACTAAATCAGGAGAGGTCCTTATTAATAA
>CANGFK010000045.1 GCA_947452925.1 Chitinophagaceae bacterium
AGAAATAATTGAATGATTACAACTGCCACTAGTGTCTGCAGTGATAAAACTACTCACATTGCAACCGCTAGCATCTACATTCATTTCCCTAAAACTAGCCTTAGTACCGCCAGCAACAATAAAAAGAGCGGGGAGATAGTTTGTTGTTTTGAAAAAAAGTTGTGACTTTAATCTGGTTGAAATGGAGACATCGTTATTGCAATATATAGGTTGTGAAAACAAATAATTTGTTCCAGTTAGTAAAATGTATTTTTTTCCAGATTGTATAGCTTTATAAACATCAGTAGCGGTAGCACATTCTGCCTCCACAAGATTTAAATTTATAATACCGCCACACCAATTTATTCCATCTTTTCTAGTTTCCCAATTAGCCCCCATTCCTAACCAAGGATTCTTAATAATGTTCTTATAAAAACTCCAATCATTAAATCCTGCACTTGAAGGGAATCCATTTTTCAATCGAGCGGCAGTTTGTTCCTTAAAGCTTTCAGGCAAAATGTCTTTAGGATGATTAATTGAAAGAGGATTGGCTTGTAATGCCGCAATAGAAGTATCTATTGTATGCTTATCAAACCCTTCTAATAAAGATTGGTTAACTGATTTGCTCACCAAATTATTGGCAAAATAGATACTGTCTGTTTTATCGAATACATGATACAAAATCGAGTCCTGGTTATTTGCAAATACATTCTTAAAGATATAGACATTGGCAGGTGCTACACTTCTTTCGCTATCACTGCCCTCGCATAGACTAAATGGCGTACAATTAATAAAGGTATTGTTTGCCACAACCGCATCTCTTACTGGTAAATAACGATAAGCAGGTGAATTAGGAACCCCATTCATAATAGCCAACGGCGAACGGAAATCTACCCCACGGCAATGATAAAATAAGTTATTAACTACCCAATTTCCTTCATTGATAATGCGTAAACCACCTGTTCCTTCTTTATCATTTCCTAAAAAGATATTGCCTTCTGCAGTGTTATTATTGCCGTGTCTAAAATTCAACCCACCCTGACATTCCTTAAAAACATTATTCCGGATAATATTGCCACAAGATTTTATGGAAATGATTTCTACCTCACCATTGCATTGTTCAAAGAGGTTGTTTTTAATAACAGTGTTACTGTAAAAAGTGCAATGTTGAGAAACGCCCACCCTAATAATCTCACCAGCATTGGAGGCAAGTGGTGGCCTAGGTGCGAAGTAATTACTATCAATAATATGACCATTCAATCGGCTACGGTCATCATCTAAAATAACCGCTATCAATACGCCTAAGTTCTTTTTATTGTAAAAAGTACAATGGTCTATCCTGTTCTGCTTACCATACAACGCCACCCAATAGTTCTCTTTTATGCGTTTTGGATTATTGAAATCATTGATGGAGCAATTGGTGATTCGGCAATTGCTGGCAACAGAACCCTTTAGTCTAAACTCCCAAACATTTCCATCGGCAGCAGCACCATCTTTAAAATTAAGTCCTTCAACGATGATGTTGTTACCACCAATTCGTAAGAAGCTTTTGCCATTTATTAAAACCTTTCCAGCCGTTTGGGCCTTGAAAACAATGGGTGCTTTATCCGTCCCACTGCAAGGAATGGCTATTTTGCAATCAGTCCAAGTACCATTTTTAAGTATGACCGTATCACCAGGTTGTGCATTTTCGATGGCATTATTTAGTTCGGAAAGACTAGAAACAAAGATTGTTTTAGCACTAACATCAGCTAGAAGGAAAGCTAGCAATAGAGGAAGGAGTATTTTTTTCATAAAGCAATAGTGGTAGAGGAGGTGTATTTATTTTGATACCAACATCTTTTGAGACGATTCTCTGATTATTAGTTTGGGTTTAAGCACAATCTCTTCGTCGTTCATGTCTTTTTCGCTGTGCATCATCTCGATAAACATTTTTGCAGCAGTTTTTCCCAATTCAAAGGCGGGCATTTCGACGGTAGAGATGGTTGGGGTCACCAACCTAGTGGAAGGATCATTGTTCATTCCTACCAAACCAATATCATTTGGCATGAACAGTTTCTTTTCTTTAATGGCGAGCATGGCACCAATAGCCATTTTATCAGCGATAGCAAAAATGGCATCTGGTCGGCGTTTCATTGCTAGTAGTTCTTTAGTAGCAAAATAGGCATAGTCCTGATTGAAATCGCAATAAATGATTAAGTCCTTATCTACTTTAATATTGTTTTGCTTCAATGCTTTCAGGTAGCCATCCATTCTATTATTACTAAGTTCTAGTTTCTCGGGGCCACACAAGATGGCAATTCTTTTATAACCCTGTTCTATCAGGTGCTGGGTTGCCAGAAAGCCAGCTTCTTCATTGTCAATAATAACTTTTGGCGCATTAAGAGAAGAGGTAACTCTATCAAACAGCACCATCGGTTTCTTTTTGTCTTGTATTTTTTTGATGTGATCTACTTGCATCGTGTCGCAAGATAGTGAGACGATGAATCCATCTACCAAGCTATCCATCAACCTTTTGGTATTGACTATTTCCCTGCCATAGCTTTCATTACTCTGACAAACCATGACGGTATAGCCAGCTTCCAAAGCCACTTCGTCAATCCCTTTTACCATAGTAGAGATTACAAAATCCAAGTTAGGAACAATTACGCCAATAGTATGGGTTTGCTTCTTCAGTAAGTGAAGTGCCAGTTGATTGGGTTGATAATTTAATTTTTCAGCCAGTTCCAGTACCGCTTTTCTTGTTTCCTGCTTTACATCATGCGTGTCTCTCAGGGCTCTTGACACAGTAGAGGTTGAAACATTTAATGTTTTTGCGATATCCTTAATTGTAGCTTGCTTTTCCATATTGTCAATCGTATTTTTTGCTAGAACCGCATAAAAGTAAGTGCTTTAATTGATACTAATCTCAAAAATGCCGGTATCGTTTCCGGTAACGGTTTCGGGTAGTAAATTTAAAAATTGTCTAATAAATTGCTTTAATAGTTAGATAAAATATACAAAACAAGGTTAATATTTAGAAAAAATACTGCACACATACTGTGTTGAGCCTACTTTTATCTATTACTTTTACCTTGATTATGGTGGAATAGTCGTTTTTATGCTTCCCCGGTTGTGAAAATCTAGTTAGCAAAGGACATTTTAAACAAAAGTCATTCACGCTATTTCTTATTAGAGTCAAAGAAATAGTTAATTAATATTACGATGCGATTGCCATTAATACAATTTATTGTTATCACCCTTTGTGGCTTTTCTACATTTGCCCAGCAACATCCTATTGCATATAATACAGTTGCAGATTATAGTTTTATAAAAGAAGCTTTGTCCAAAACACCCTTGCTGAATGAATCTTTCGGTGGTTTGAAGCAAAGTGTAGATGCGTTTATTGGAAAAGATATAGATGTGCCAGTGCCAAAAGATCTTGCAGGCGGTTACACACACGAGCGGCACAAGGAAAATTACACCATTATGTTTAATAGTTCGGTTCTCTACCAAATAACTGGTGAGGCTAAGTATGCCGAAATAGTTAAGAAATTGTTTCTGAAATACGCCAAACTGAATCCAACATTAAAGAATCACCCATTGGGAAGTAATCCAAATCCGGGACGATTGTTTTTTCAGCCATTAAATGATGCCAATTGGCTTGTTTATACCGGGTTGGCTTTTGATGGTATCTATAATTATCTTACACCTGAGGAACGCAAACAAATTGCTGACGGTGCTTTTAAACCCGAAGTAGACTATTTTACAAATGATTTAGAACCTTGGTTTGGATGGATACACAACCATGCAGTATGGTCATGTGCTGGTGTTGGAATAGTAGGTATTGCTACAGATAATAAAGATTATGTGGACATGGCACTTTATGGAAAACATAAAGATGGCAAGAGTGGCTTGCTAGCTAACCTAGATGGTCTTCTATCCCCCGATGGTTATTATACCGAAGGGCCTTATTATACAAGATATGCCATATTGCCTTTCTATCTTTTTGCCAACGCTTTTCAACACTATAAGCCCGAGCTTAAGGTGTTTAATAGAAGGAACAATGTATTGCAGAAAGCGTTTACTAATGCCTTACAGCAAACAGACATTATAGGACAGTTTTATTCTTATAACGACGCATTGAAGGAGAAGAACTTTACCTGTAATGAAATGGTAGAAGTCTTGGATATGGTGTGGGGTACTTTCGGCGCAGATAGTAGTCTATTGCCTGTTGCTAGGATGCAAAAAAGAGTTGCTCTCAGCAGAGGTGGTGCCAGCATTGCTAAGGCGCTTAATAGAACTGGTGAAAAAGGTAAAAATGTTAGTTATCCTTACAAATCTATAGAGCTGACCGATGGAGCAAAAGGTGATGAGGGTGGATTGAGTATACTGAGAACAGGAAAAGGAGATAATCTTGTTTCATTGATTTATAAGTATAGTGCACACGGATTGAGTCATGGTCACTTTGATAAGCTCAATATCAATTTGTACGATGGTAAAAATGAAATTCTTTCGGACTATGGTGCAGTGCGTTATATAAGTATCGAGCAAAAATCTGGTGGCAAATATTTACCTGAATCTAAAACCTATTCCAAACAGACTATCGCACATAATACACTTGTGGTAGATGAAAAGAGTGATTTTGATGGGGATGAGGAAGAAAGTCAGAAGTATCATCCTGCTAAACTGTTCAGTAATGTAAGTTCGGGAAATGTACAAGTGGTTTGTGCAGAAGATGACAAAGCATACGAAGGTGTGAAAATGCAACGTTCCATTTATATGGTAAATATCCCGGGACATGAAAAACCATTGGTGGTAGATCTTTTCAATGCCTTGTCTAATACGAGTCATCAATATGACTTGCCATTTCAATATCAAGGGACTTTTATTAAAACGAACTTTAAGTATACTTCTAGCAACAATGCACAGGCTACTTTAGGGAAGAAAAACGGATACCAGCATATCTGGAAGGAAGCAGAAGCGGTTTTGACCAACAAGCCACTTACACAATTTACTTTTCTGAATGATAAATCCTTTTATACTATCTCATCAATAACTGATGATAGTACGCATATTCTTTTTACAAGAACAGGTGCAAATGACCCCAACTTCAACTTGCGCAGAGAGCCTGCCTATATTATTAGAAAGAAAGGAGTTAACCAGACTTTTGTGAATGCGGTAGAAATACACGGCGTTTATAATGCGAATGCTGAAAATGCCAAGGGCTCTTACTCTGCTGTGAATAAAATGGAAATTCTTCAAAACGATGCAAACTATTCAGTAGTAAGCATTGTATTTGACGGTAAGCCCCTGTTGATTATTCAAAGAAACAGCAATTTTAACCAGCATGCCGAGAATGAGGTAATTGTAAATAATAAGAAATACAGCTTTACTGGAAATTACACGGTATTGTACAACGACTCAACTATCAAATAAACAATAATATTTAAACTTTAAAAAAAGATCGTATGGAGACGAGCAATAATGTAGCAGAACAAGAGGTTTTAGCTTTCGTAGAGGACAAAAGTATTGAACTAGAGAATGTAGCACCTGGCATGGCAAGAAAAATAATGAGCTATGACGGGAGAATGATGTTAGTGAAGGTGTACTTTGAAAAAGGTGGTATTGGTGTGTTGCACAATCACTACCACACCCAAATTACCTATATAGCTAAGGGTACTTTTGAAGTTGAAGTAGATGGAAAAAAACAAGTGTTAACTGTAGGAGATGTTTTTCATGTTGCTCCAAATCTTATCCACGGCGTTGTTTGCTTGGAAGAAGGTATTTTGATAGATGTTTTCAGCCCAATGAGGGAAGATTTTGTAGACGTGACTAAGGGCTAATTTGCTTTTTTCTATGTTACTGATCAAACAAGTAGTATACATTTTATAAGTTTAGCAAAAGGTCAAAATGTTATTTCACTCAATAAAATAGTTTCTGGTGCAGGCATCTATTATTTATTGGTCGATGGAAAGACTTTTAAACTGATTGGGCCATAATTCATTTTACAACCAAATAATTATTTTCAATGAAATATCTATTTTTTCTTTTTCTATTAATCAGTACAACTCTTTTTGCCCAAGAGGAGGGTGCTGCAAAAAAGGTTGTTTATCCTGCTGGGTATGAAGCAAAAATTGATGAGGTATACACTAGTGTAAATGGCTGGAAAGGGAGGGAGGATATTTATTATAATCCTACCGCTGCCAAGCCTACGCCTGTTGTTTTCAATATTCATGGCGGTGGTTGGAATCATGGTACAAAAGAAAGTCAAACTGGCTATGGCAGCTTTTTCAGCAATGGTTATGCTGTTGCTAATATCGAATACCGCTTGACTGGTGTGGCTTCTGCACCTGCCCAAGTAGAAGATGTACGTTCTGCAATATTGTATGTGGTAAAAAATGCCAAAGCTTTGAATGTCGATCCAAATAAGATTGTTGTTATGGGTGCAAGTGCAGGCGGGCATTTGGCTTTGCTGGCTGGCTTACTACAAAATGACCATCGTTTTGATGCGGATTATAAAGAGGTAAACGGATTTACTATCGCTGCCATTATTGATAAGTATGGTCCAACAGATTTAACGGTTCCCGGCGTAGAGAAGAACAGATCTGCAGCAGCTTTTCTGGGAAGTTATTTAGGAAATAAGGATTTAATGGCTTCCGTTTCTCCCATTTATTACGTAAAGAAAACAAGTCCCCCCATTTTTATAGTTCATGGAGATGCAGACCCACTTGTTCCTTACGAACAGTCTGTTGCCTTACACAAAAAGCTGGAAGATGTAGGAGTTAAGACAAACTTTATTACCGTTCCGGGAGGGCATCATGGCGGTTTTGATAAGGATAAAAATAAAGAGATTAGTGCGGCGATAGAAGCCTTTTTAAAAGAAGTGGTTCATTAGAAGCGACAGCCATTGGTTGCAATGCTTATCTGTGGATTAAATCAATTAGTAAAGTGGTATTGTTTAGTCACAAAGCGTGTCGGATATGCCGCAAAACTGGTACGTTAAGCGACAAAGCGTATACGCTTTGCGATAAAGCTGGAAGGTTTTATCACAGAACTGATAGGTTTTGCGACGGAACAAGAAGGTTTTGTGACAAAACTGGTACGCTTTGCGATAGAACTGGAAGGTTTAGCGATGAAACCGATAGGTTATACGACAAAACTGGTAAGCTTTATAACAATATAAAACAAGGATTTATATACAATTTCAATAACAAACACCTGACTCTAACATTAAAAAACAACTACAATTAAAATGAAAAAAATGAAAAAGTGGCTTTGTCTACCTGCGTTTGTCTTCTTAGTTCCTAGCATAAAAACGATTGCTCAGGAGGAGAAAAAACCTAACATCCTGTTTATTGCAGTAGATGATTTAAAACCAATTTTAGGTTGCTATGGCGACAAGTTGGTGAAAACGCCAAACATTGACCGTTTGGCAAAAATGGGAACTGTTTTCCAGAGTAATTATTGCCAGCAAGCAGTTTGTGGACCGACTCGTGCTAGTTTGATGACTGGTAAAAGACCAGATTATACCAAAGTTTGGGATTTGAAAACACAGATGAGGGATATGAATCCTGATATTGTTACCCTTCCTCAATATCTGATTTCTCAAGGGTATCAGACAATTGGAATTGGTAAAATTTATCATCCTAGTGATGCTTTAAAAAAGATTGACCCAGTGTCTTGGAGTCTACCTTATATGTTTACTAAGGATGAAGATTTTGCAAATGGATTAGGCAAACCTGCTAATGAACAATATCAATTAGCTTCTACAAAGGAATATTTTGCTACTCATGAAAAAGTAAAGAAAGGAGAAGAGCCTAAAAAGAAAAAAGGACAAGATGATAACGATGAAGGTTCTGGAAGTAGAAAAGGCCCTTCAACTGAGTGCATAGATGTACCAGATGGAGCGTATGAAGATGGTGCAAATGCGTTGCTTGCAAAGGATAAATTGGATGAGTTGGTTGCTTCTAAGAAACCATTCTTCTTTGCGGTAGGTTACCACAAACCGCACCTTCCGTTTGTGGCTCCTAAAAAATATTGGGATTTATACAACAGGGAATCTATGCCTTTGGCAGAGTTTCAGCAACACTCAAAAGATGGTCCTTTCTTGGCCTATACTTCAGCAGGTGAGTTAAGAAACTACACAGACATTCCTCCTTTTGTAACAATGGAAGCAGAAATGAATATGATTGGTTTGAAACCTGAAAAGCAAAAAGAACTAATTCATGGCTACTATGCAGCCGTGTCTTACCTGGATCATAATGTGGGCGTTTTGTTGGATGAACTAGAAAAATTAGGTCAGCTAAACAATACTATCATTGTTCTTTGGGGCGATCATGGCTGGCATCTGGGTGACCACGATTTGTGGTGCAAACACACCAACTTCGAAAATGCTACAAGAGCACCATTGATTATCGCGGCTCCTGGACTTAAAGGTGGATTGACTAAATCATTATCAGAACACATTGATATTTTTCCTACAGTTTGTGATTTAGCAAAAGTTCCTGTGCCAACTTATTTGGATGGTAAAAGCTTGGTGCCAATTATGAAGGATAAGAAAGCAAAAGTTCAGGAGTATTCTATCAGCCAATATCCTCGTGGCGTGAAGAAAGATGAAATGGAGAAATTGGGTTATACATCCAAGAAAATTATGGGATATAGCCTACGTACTGACAAGTATAGATTCACCATCTGGATGAATGATTTTACCAGTAAATCTCCATTCGATGCCAAGAAAGTGTATGCTAAGGAAATGTATGACTATGTGAAAGATCCTTTGGAAAAAGTAAACGTAGCAGATCATAAAGAGTATGCTAGCGTGTACAAAGACATGTATGCTAAAATGCTTGAATTCTTTAAATCTCAAGAAGCTAAATAATGATTTAGGATGACTAATCTGATTTTAAAGTTTAGTCATCCTCTTTTCTAAAACATAAGTAATGAAAAAAATATTCTTTCAGTTAATACTATTTGTTGGGCTTTGCTATTCCTCCAGAGCGCAGGAGTATGTGACTGAGAGAAATATTAATTACTATCCCGATTCTATTAATAACAAAGACGAATACACCAAAACACAGTGTACGCTAGACTTTTATTATCCAAAAGACTTAAAGAATTATCCAACAATTGTTTGGATTCATGGCGGTGGCATGTCACATGGTGAAAAGCAACTACCCAAAACACTCATGAATAAAGGGTACGCCATTGTTGGAGTAGAATATCGGTTATCGCCCAAAGTAAATGCGCCAGCTTATATAGAAGATGCTGCGGCGGCAGTTGCTTGGGTTTTTAAGAACATTGAAAAATATGGCGGAAGTACGAAACTTATTTTCTTATCGGGTCACTCGGCAGGAGGATATCTAGATTTAATGGTTACACTTGATAAGAGTTATCTGGCTAAATATAATATTGATGCTAACAGCATCGCAGCTTGTATTCCGTTTAGTGGAGAAGCCATAACGCATTACACCATTCGAAAAGAAAGGGGAATAAAAAACACACAACCTATCATAGATAAGTATGCACCGCTCTATTTTGTACGAGCAGATGCACCACCTTTAATGCTGATAACAGGTGACAGGGAAAAAGAATTATTGGGTAGATATGAAGAAACGGCTTATTTGTGGCGCATGATGAAACTAGTGGGACATACACGCACTACTATTACAGAATTGTCTGGGTTTGATCATGGTGGAATGGCAAAGCCTGCCTATCCTTTATTATTGAAAGAGGTAGCTGACATCACTAAAGAAATATTGGAAAAGAAATGACAATAAAAATATTCTCTTTTACTTGGGGGCTTATGCTTTTGCTGATAAGTAATAGCTCTTTTTCCCAAACATCAACGTTAGTCTCGTTAGACTCTGCGGGAAAGTTGGTGTATAAGCCCGATGCAAAAGGAAATACTATTCCCGATTTTAGCGGGGTTGGATATAAAAATGGCGAGGTCGCAATTCCCACGGTTGCGGTTGTAAAAACTGTTTATCCTGTTTCAGGAGACAATCTCGCCAATATCCAAAATGCCATTAATGAAGTCGCGAAAATGCCTATTGGTACAGATGGTTTCAGAGGAGCTATTCTATTCAAGAAAGGATTTTATCCTGTTTCCGATACCATAAAAATCAGTGCTAGTGGTATTGTTTTGAGGGGAGAGGGTACAGACACAACCAATGGCACTCGTTTTCATGCAACATCACTCCAACAATATGCGCTTTTTAGTTTTACAGGAACAGGTGGTATTAGTCAATCTGGCTCAAAAAAGTATACCACAGATGCCTACATTCCTTATGGCAGCAACCAACTCACTGTCACCAGTAACACTAGTACTTTTAAAATAGGCGATTCAATATTAATCCAAAGAATCCCAGATTCTAACTGGATAAATATGCTAACGATGGCGCAATGGGGTTGGGTATATACCAGTTACGGGGTTTCGTACCAAAGAAAGGTAACAGCAGTGAACGGCAATACCCTCACTTTCGATGCTCCAATGGTGGACATTATTGATACTGCCTACGCTAAATGTTTGGTGGGAAAATATAAGTCTGCCCGAATGCAACAATGTGGTTTGGAGAACGTGTGCCTCACTTCAGCCTACACTTCCGACACTGCTGAAAACCATGCTTGGGATGCGGTGGACATTGATAATGCCCAAAACTGTTGGGTACGCAATGTGGATGCCTACTATTTTGGTTATTCGAACGTGATGATGTATGCTGGTGCTAGCTGGATTACGGTAGATAGCTGCAAAATGATTGACCCAAAGTCTCAAATTACGGGCGAAAGAAGATATTCATTTAACATCAGTGGTCAACGTTGTTTGGTGAAAAATTGTTTTACCAGAAATGGACGTCATGATTTTGTAACAGGTAGCAGAAACCCCGGTCCCAATGTTTTTTATAATAGTAAAGCCACTAAACAGCAAGCCGATATTGGCCCACATCAACGGTGGGCTACTGGTACTTTGTATGATAATATTGTGAGCAATGGAAGTCAGAATGTTCAAAACAGAGAAAGCTATGGTTCTGGTCATGGTTGGGCTGGAGCGCAAATAATGTTCTGGAACTGTACAGCCAAAGACATGATTTTGCAGGATCCTGAGGGTGACGCAACCAACTGGGCTATTGGCTGTACGGCAAATATTACCAATGTCGGCGGTCTCACCACAGAACCTTATGGTGTTGTAGAATCAAAAAATAAACCTATTGCTGCTATCCCAAGTTTGTATATAGCGCAGCTAAACCAACGTCTGAATATTGGAAATAAAAAAACGCAGATTATTGCTTATGATAGCCTGCCCATTCACAATCTAGGCGATTCCAATTTTATTCCTGCTTGTTCTGCAAGTTCTGGTCTTCAAGTTACATTCACTAGTATGAACCCTTCGGTGGCTACTATAGTAAATGGTCAAATTCATATTGTGGGCATTGGTACTGCCATCATCAATGCTGCTCAGTTTGGAGATAATAATTATACAGCTGCGCCTGTTTATGGTCGTTTGCTTACGGTGGTGAAATCATTGCCTATTCAATTAAAAAATATCTCGGCTACCATAAAATCGAATGGTGTTTCATTAGATTGGACTGTTTCAAATCCGTCGGGAATCAAGCAGTTCATCATCGAGCGTAGCAATAAGGGCAACGACTTTTCTACCATTGGCAGTTTGTCTTCAATCAATAAATATTCTTTTTCTTTTACTGATTTATCGCCCATAAACACTGCTTATTATCGCCTGAAAATGGTTAGTACCGATGGAAACATTACTTATAGCAACAGCTTGTTGGTGTCAAAAAGTTCAAATAATAAGGTCATCATCTATCCAAACCCTGTTAATAATAACTTGATGGTGGCAGGATTGATTGGTAAATCCATCGTAAAGATTATAAATATGGTTGGTCAACAGGTTTTGGAACAGCATACGAGTGCTACTTATTTAAATCTGGATGTGAGTGGATTGAAGGCGGGTACTTATATCCTTTCCATCAATGATGAAACAGATAGGATAGTTATAAATAAGTTTATTAAGGAATAATAGACTGATTGATGCAGGCGTTTAGGTCTTTTTGATTGATTATTTCTCATTTCCAAGACCTTGGAAACCGCATCCAAGGTCTTGGATGCGATAAAAAAGACCTTGGAAATGACATCCAAGGTCTTGGATGCGACAAAAGAGGTCTTGGAAATGACATCCAAGGTCTTGGATACGACAAAAGAGACCTTGGAAATGGCATCCAAGGTCTTGGATGCGACAAAAAGAGTCTTGGAAATGGTAGAAATCATCTATCGAATAACTGGTTGAGTGTAAAAAATTGATTAAATGATGAGGAAAAGATTTTGGGTTATTGCATTGAGTCTGGTTGTTTCGGCAAATACTTTTGCGCAGGAACAGAAAAAGCCCAATGTGCTCTTTATTGCTATAGATGATTTGAAACCTATTTTGGGTTGTTATGGCGATAAAATAATTAAGACCCCAAACATTGATAGGCTGGCTAAGATGGGGACTGTTTTTATGAGTAACTATGTGCAGCAAGCCGTTTGTGGCCCTACCCGTGCAAGTTTAATGACAGGCAAACGCCCCGATTATACCAAAGTGTGGGATTTACAAACACCTATGCGCAACGTTAATCCCGACATTTTGAGCTTGCCTCAATACCTCATTACGCAAGGATATTCTACGCAAGGAATAGGAAAGATATACGATTCAAGAGACGTAGATAAGGATCTGGACAAGCCATCCTGGAGTGTTCCTTACTATAAAAATGCTGAAGAATATTATGACAAAGCAGCGGGATTGCCTGTGAATGTAGAATATCAAGGAGCAGAATGCAAAAAACAAGCTGCAAAATTCACTGCTGAAGCCGAAGCAAAAGGGATTAAGGGGAAGGAACTAAAGCAATATATCAACGAGCGTGTTCGCCCTACAACCGAGTGTTTAGATTTGCCGGATAATGCCTACGAAGACGGTGCAAATGCTTTAAAAGCAAAGGATTTGTTGATTAATTTGAGTAAAACTCCAACGCAACCTTTCTTCTTTGCAGTGGGTTTTCATAAACCAC
Organism: Chitinophagaceae bacterium; assembly: GCA_947452925.1. Lineage (GTDB taxonomy): Bacteria > Bacteroidota > Bacteroidia > Chitinophagales > Chitinophagaceae > Parasediminibacterium. The sequence continues at coordinate 13,017 of CANGFK010000045.1, forward strand.
ATCTTCCTTTTGTTTCGCCTAAAAAATATTGGGATTTATACAATAGAGAAGCAATGCCCGTTGCCAAGTTTCAGGAGAAATCTAAAAACGGAGTGGATATAGCCTATCACAGTGCTTCGGAAATGAGGTTATATACCGATATTCCTGAGTTGCTTTCTTTCACCGATCAAAAACCTTGGGGAATTACGTTGCCTTTGGCTAAAC
>CANGFK010000046.1 GCA_947452925.1 Chitinophagaceae bacterium
AAAGCTCCAATTATTTCAAAATTTGGATTTCTCGTTTCCTTATGTGATAAGATTGTACTCAATGCTGTACAACCCGAAAGAAAGAAAAAGATGAAAATTTTTAAAATTTGGGAATCTAGCATTAATCAGATTGAGGAGAACATACTCCATAAATTTATATCCCACAATTATGTACTAAAAGAGAAAATTATGAATACAAGTTTGTTTGCTGAAAGCGGAACTGTCATCGCTTCCCCAGCAAATGGCTGCATTGTTTATAACTTGAAAACAACATTTGATATTATTATATTGCATGAAAAAAGACACTTAGTACAGGCAAAAGAAGTACTAATACAATTGAGAAATTTAACAAGCCCTTATTAGTGTCCTAAATATTCAGCACAACTACTTCTCCCCTATTTCTTTTTCCGGTATTTGACTAATTAAGTTTATCTCTATTGTTTAAATGTTTTTAACCAAATACTTTTTTTGATAAAGTATATCCCCAATTTAACCAAACAATTCTAGATATGTTTTGCGAGCTGAAAAACTCTGTTAGGCTATGGTGTAAGATAACTGATGACATATGCAAGAACTTGCCCATGATATAGGCACTGATAATACCAACTCCGAAAATTTGTTTTGCATAGTTTTCGACTTTATCTCCCCTGAAATTGTACTGGAAATAATCATTTTATAAGACAACTTTTTATTCTATAAAATCATATATAGAATCAGGGTATTGGTTGGAAGATTGTCCTCAATTCGGTTTAAATTTATTTTAATATGCTTTAATTTAAAAAATATACGCTTCAAGTTAAATTGAACTTTAAAGATTCCTCCAACTTTTAATTTTGATTTAGAATTTAGTAGAAAGTAGCAAAAACATATGTAATTTTTAACCCACTGAAAAAATGCATCAATGAAAAATAAAGTATTATTCTATGGCATTTTCATACCACTCATCATTTTTTTGTCAACGATAATGCCACCTGTTTCTGATTTTGTTGGAATTAAGTTAATACCTAATAAAGATTTCTCATGTTGTAAAAATCATAAACTTGTTTTACATCATTTTTATAAGCTAAATTTTTTCTGGATTTGTATTTCAGATGGATATATTGAAGAAGAAATTGGGTTAAGTCAAACGGATGTATGTAACATCATATGCGCTAACTAAAAATGAGTACTTTGAGTTTAGACATAATTTAATTATGCAAGTAATATACAATCTGGATGATTTAAATGAAGTTATAATTATAGATAACGACTATGTATCAGTAGCTCTAACTAGAATATCCATTAAAAAAATACTTGGCAATACCATCAGGGTGGTAAATTTTGTTAATTATTCCGATGCACTGAATTACCTCTTGAAACAAAAAAATGGAGAGCCTCCAATAATATTCATTGATCCATTTTCTGACAAGGGGAATAACTATTCATTTCTAGAGAGATATATGCTCTTAAATTTATCTTGCTATGTATATATCCTTAGCAATTCAATTTTAATGAGAGATATTGGGAAGTGTTTAGCGTATAAATTCGTTAAAAAATATATTACAAAACCAATCAAAATAGATGATCTGATATTTATATTTAGAGAAATAAAAAGCAACGGAAAAGGGGTTGGTTATAACAGTTTAGTGTGAATAACGATTCTTAACCCTATTTATCTAGTTAAACATTTAAATTTATTGTAGCCAATTTTAATTTGAATCCGAACTATTCTGTGTTTTTTGGGGACTTTGATTCATATCTCCAATTTGAGAAAATTAATTTTAAGTAGCTAATTTTTAGTCATTTGCAAAATAGTATTTTTATTAAAATTACTATTCGAAACTAGAATAATACTTTTGCGTTAAAATGAAAAATTCATTTATTTTTATTTTATTGGTTATCTCTCTTTCAGGTAAATGTCAATCTGAAAATGAGAGTCCTATTTCGATAACTCCTTACAATGAAATAAATGGAATTAACACTAAAACATTTACTGATATCTTTCAAGCCAAAAATGGATTCTTATGGTTTACCACGGCACAAGGATTGGTGAGATTTGATGCTACTAGTTTTAAATCATTTAGCCAACTTGATGGTTTTTCAAACAACATGATGAACCTGCAAGAAGACAATGATGGCAATCTTTGGATAACATTAGCTGATGGATCTATAGCTTGTTTTAACCCATTAAATGGAACATTCAAAAACCTCCCCATTAAATTCTCTAGTTATAATAAACCTCTTAGTTTAGGATTGATCCTAAAAATACATTTCGACAAACTAAATAGGATGTGGGCTGCCACTTCCAGAGGGCTTGTATCGATAAACAAAATTACAGGTAATGCTGAAGGCTTCAGGGTTAAAGATTTAGATGAAAATGATTCAATTGCACCCAATCTCCAACACAACTATAAAGTGAGCGATATATATGAAGACAATAAAAATAAACTATGGCTTGCCACTGATGATGGGTTGTATTGTTTTGACCCCTCTCTTAATAAAATGAATCGAATCGGACCTGAAAAGGTTCAGACTGGGTTGTGGAATGATTATGCCTATCAACGTATTTGCAAAAAGGGGGACAGTCTTTACCTTGGTTCTTGGGGAGGTGGATTATCTGTTTATGACATAGTAAAACACAAATTTGTTATTTTAAAGTTCAACTTAAAAAAGCAGAAGTCTGGTACAGACAATATCATACACGATATTATTTGTAAAGATTCTTGTAATTTATGGTTAGCATCTCCGGATAAAGGGTTAATAAATTTCAACTGTAAAAAGAAACAGTTCGAATACCTTAGAAAAGAAAAAAACAAGTTGTCAATACAGCAATTTTTATGGAATAGACTCGTCAAGGATAAAGATGAGAATATATGGGCAATTAATGCTGATGGCTTAATAAAAATAACCACGACCGATTATCCTTTTAAATTCAAAGTTTTTCCAGTGACTCATTCCGATAATCATATCTTTTATGAAGTAAATGATATGTGGGAAGATAGTAGTTTTCGATTTGTAGCATTAGGTTTTGCCGATGGTTTACATGTGATTAATAAGAAAACAGGAAAACATAAAATATTACCAGTAGACTTCCTTAAAGCAGAAGAAAAAGTGCAGTTTGCGGAAAAAATTTTTAAGGATAGTAAAAATGTTATCTGGATTATCACTGCTGACTATGTTTATCAGTTTGATAAACATAAACAAAAATTAATAAAACCCATTCAACCACCACCTTTCACTAAACAACTTCCAAGCAACTATTTTAATGGCATCGCCGAAGATAGAAGTGGTAATTTATGGCTAAGTACAGGACGAAATGGAGTATTCATATTCAATTCAACAACCTTAAAATACAAACATATCATTCCATTTAGTACAATTATTAATGGAGTTAAGGAAATTGCCCCAATATTTAGTATCTGCTCAGACAAGAATGGAAGGATATGGCTAGGTTCAACTCGTGGTTTTTTGGGTTATAGTAACGGAGTAAGTGAAGATATTACTGAAGTTAAAAGTAAACTAGCTTCAAATAAAATCTGGAGTTTGTTCTCTGACTCAAAAGGGAATGTTTGGGTAAGTACAATAAAAGGCCTTGCAAAATTTAATGTAAATGAGCATATTCCATCTGTAGTAAAAGTATTTACTACAGATGATGGGTTGTCTTCAGATTTATTAACAGGTTTATGTGAAGATAAGGAAGGCTCAATTTGGTGTATTTCTAATTCTACGCTAAAGGTTTTTAAATTAGCGCCCAGAAATAATCAAGTTACTTCATTCGAGGCAAAAGATGGCATTAACGAACCCGGAAGTTTAATTAAGATGGTTCATCTAAATAATGATAGTATTTACTTACTCTGCCAGGGGGGGATTTATTCTTTTTGCCCGTCTGTTTTAAATAATAGAAAACCAAGTTCCAACCTTGTCTTTAGCACAATTACTGTAAACGGACTAGAAAAAGGCTTTTCAAAACCGAAAAAAAGGGATGAACTGTCGCTTAACCCTAATGAAAACTCAATTTATTTCGAATTTTCTGCAATAGATTTTAAACACCCAGAAGAGTACACTTTCGCGTATAAATTGGTAGGATATGATGATAATTGGATAGACATTGGTCATAGACGTAGCGTTAGTTTTAATAACTTAAAGGGTGGGCATTACAACCTTTTTATAAAAGCAAGCTCAAAAAGAGGTGTATGGGATATTGAAGCCATCTCAATTCCATTTTTTATCCTTACACCTTTTTATTTACAATGGTGGTTTATGCTTCTCAATTTAGCTTTTGTCGCTATTCTCTTACTGATCTATATCAGAATTAGATTCGCTCGCCAAAAAATGATTTTCGAGTTAGAAAATAAGACGCATAACTTGGAAAAGGAAAAGGCAAAAATGCAATACGAAAGTTTGAGGCAACATCTAAACCCTCACTTCCTATTTAATTCGCTTACTTCTTTAAGTAGTTTAATTCGAATAAATCAGCAATTAGCTAGTGATTTTTTGGATGGTATGAGTAAAATATACCGTTACATACTTCAAAGTAAAGACGAAGAGCTTGTGCCAATTGCTAATGAAATTAATTTTATAAAAACGTTCGTGAAACTACAAACTACTCGTTTTGGAGATGGACTTATTGTGACATTTTCTATAAAAGAAGAAGCTCTATACAAGCAAATAGTTCCAGTAACACTTCAAAACTTAATAGAAAATGTAATCAAACATAATGTGATTGAAGCAGATAGTCCATTAGTGATAGACATAAGCTCTGATAGTAATTATATTATCGTTAAGAACAACTTACAACGAAAAAAATTTGTTGAAACAAGTAATAAACAAGGTATGGATAATTTGACAACCTTGTACGGATATCTAACTTCTACACCATTAATTATTGAAGAAACTGAATCTCATTTTATAGTTAAAATACCTCTTTTATGAACGCAGTTATTGTTGAAGATGAACATTTAATAGCAAATGAATTAATTGCCAAAATAAACCATGTAGCGCCACATATCAAGGTAATTGAAGTGCTTAATAGTATTAAGTCTTCAAAGAAGTGGCTTGCAAATCATCAGGAACCAGATGTTTGGATAATGGATATTCAATTGAGTGATGGTGTAAGTTTTCAATTAATAGAACAGTATCAACTTAAGTCTCCGGTAATATTCACTACTGCGTATGACGAGTATGCATTAAAGGCATTCAAAGCAAATGGAATAGATTATTTACTCAAACCAATTGATGAAAATGAATTGGCAAATTCATTCGAGAAATTAGAAAAAATTACAAGCAAATCAATACATTCGGAAATAGATTGGAGAGAAATATTATCTAACTATTCTCTAAAAACAGCCATCTACAAGGAAAGAATCATTATTCAGATCAGAAACAACTGGATGCCAATAAAGACGGTTGATATTGCGTGTATTCATAAAGATGCAATTACCTATCTATTCCTAAACTCCGGCGAAAAGTATCCATATTCAGTTATTACACTAGAAGAGGCTGAGTCTTATTTAGATCCGCTCATTTTTTATCGTGCAAATAGGCAAACCATTATTAACCTCAACTCGATAAAACAAGTACAATACCTGGATAACCAAAAACTACTAGTTTCTTTGTTAATTCCAATAAAGTTCAATATTGAGATAAGTAGAGAAAAGGTTGCTTCCTTTAAGAAATGGTTTGAAAAATAGTATTTAATAAACATTTTCGTACATGTACTCCCACAATTCCACAGTGGTTATACGCACCGCAATATTAGAGGATATTCCTGCAATTCAGATTATAGCCCAACAAACATGGCCACATACCTATGGAAGAATAATTGGCAAGTTACAAATAGAGTACATGCTTGAATTGATGTATAACAAGCAAACTTTGATGAACCAATTGTTTAGTGGTGTTTCTTTTCTGATAGCAGAATTGGATAATTTACCAGTTGGTTATGCGGCATTTAGGGCAATAGAAGGTACTGTTTATAAACTTGATAAACTGTATGTTTTACCAGAGGCTCAGAAGTTAAAAGTAGGCAAAAAACTTTTGCATGAAGTTATTTCAAGAATTTCTAATGTTGGCGGAAATGAACTGCAATTACAAGTAAACAGAAAAAATAAGGCCGTTACATTCTATTCGAGAATGGGCTTTGAAATTACACGACAAGAATACTTTCACTTTGGGGAGGGCTATTATATGAATGACTATATTATGTCTCTAATTCTTTAGGTGAATTCATTCCTTTTCTAGCAAGTATTGCGTTGTTGCATTAGTTCACCTTTTCTATTTAGGTTTTACAGACACGCGCAGATGTGCATAGTCTAGATCAGTCATCTATCTTTGCAGGTCGATAATATGTAATGCAAGTTAAAAGCATAGGAAAGGCATAGTAAAAGCATGGGAACAGAAATTGTAAGGCTTTGTGTGTATCCAAAAGATGTGCAGCGCATTACAGGCAAAAGTGAGCGCTACAGCAGGATGCTGCTACAGAAGATCAAGGCTAGCTTCTCCAAGCAAGAACACCAGTTCGTCAGCATAGAAGCCTTCTGCTCCTACACAGGGCTAAAACCGGCACACTTGCAGCCTTTATTACTGGGGTAACCGAAATGAAAGCTCAGTAAAACCCACACCAAACTTTAACCGCAACCCGTTCAAATAATAGTAAGGTTATTACACTAATACAAAAAACCTTCAGTATATTTATAATCATACGATTTGATTCGAAATGAATTGATTGGCGAGGGGGTAAATTCGGACATCCAACTTTTTTCAGATTTTAAAACACTTTGCAGCAAAGCATTTCAGAGAAAAGCACGAATCCCTCTCTCTCCGCCAAATACTATACAAAACGTTTTAAAACGCTGCAATCACTATGATTAGCAGCGTTTTTTCATTGGTGACTATACCAAACTGTTCATTAAATCTTATTCAAAAAGTGACCTATTCAGTGACCTATCGCTAACGCGGCAAACAGGTCACTGGAAATCGCTGAAACACCTGTCTAGCAGGCAGTTCATAATTTGAACATCTTGTTTTATCTTTATACTTCCGACAGAAGCATTCAAAATATCAACTTATCCAGTACAGGCATTTAAGATAAAAGCCTAATTACACAAATAACAGATAGCTTTGTGGTTGAAGTGCAAAGAGTACTACGCATTAATATATAATAAAAATGAAAGAAGATAAGCTGGCAGTATTAATAGACGCGGACAATGTGCCGTATGCCAATATAAAAGAAATGCTGGAAGAAATAGCCAAACATGGTACGCCAACCATCAAAAGAATCTATGCCGACTGGACCAAGCAAACCGTATCTGGCTGGAAAGGAGTTTTACTTGATAATGCCATCACCCCTATACAACAATATAGTTATACCACCGGCAAAAACTCTAGCGACAGTGCCCTCATTATTGATGCCATGGATATTTTGTATTCGGAAAAAGTGGATGGCTTCTGTATAGTTTCCAGCGACAGCGACTTCACCCGCCTAGCCATCAGACTTCGCGAAGCAGGCATGAAAGTATATGGCTTTGGCGAAAAGAAAACACCGCAACCTTTCATCACTGCCTGCAATAAATTTATATATATAGAAATACTAAAACCAGAACCAGTTGCGCCAACGGAACCCACAACTACTCCCATCTCAAGCCCTAAGGCAGAGAACATTCCTTTGAATAAAATAGATAAGGCATTGGTGAAACTGATTGTAGAAAGTGCGGAGAACCTGGCCGACGAAAGTGGCTGGACGTTTTTGGGAGATCTGGGAAACTTTATACTAAAGAAGAAAACAGATTTTGATCCAAGAAACTACGGTTTTCCTAAATTGCTTCCATTGATAAAAAACATTGATAAGTTTGAAATCGATGAAAGGAGTGCAGGAACCAGCAACATCAGACACATCTATCTGAAGAAAAAGTAAACCGTAGCTAATCTGTTGCTTTTCCTCCTTTGTTCACCCATGCTTCTATAGTGGCAATGTCTGCCGCAGATAGAGCACTTCCTTGCGGCATTTTTTTTACCATGAAAGTCCATGGGCCAGCAACAGCAGTGTTGATAATAGTTGCACTTGAAGCAATTGCAGAATCGGAATCAAATGCAGTAGGGCGCCCCGACCAAGAACCAGAACTGCTGTGACAACTGAGGCAGTTGTTGGCAATTATTGTTTTCACTTTAGGGAAATAAGCAGTTGTATCTGGTGTAGAAGACGAACTTTTGCTACAAGAAGTTATTAAACCAAACGCTAATAATGCAAATGACCAACCTATTATCTTCCTACTTTTCATCAGAAATAATTAAATAAACAACCAAATGTAGTGGACTCCTCCTCAAATGATGTTAATAACTAGTTTTATTTTGACAAATCAACAAGAAAAAGTTAACAAATAAGGGATTATTTCCAATTTGCAAAATTTTACTTTTCATAATTAGATTGCATCCCTTACCTTCGCCGACCTATTCATTTTAGGGTAGGTGGGTTATTTCAGGATAACATTAATTCAACTCAGCAAAAATTGCAATTTTAGATATGGCTATCAAAAGAGACAATCGTCCCAAATCAACTTTCTCACAAATCACAATTAGTTTGGCATCACCCGACAGCATCTTAGAAAGAAGCTTTGGAGAGGTATTGAAGCCTGAAACCATCAACTACAGGACTTACAAGCCTGAACGTGATGGATTGTTTTGTGAAAGAATATTTGGACCGGTAAAAGACTATGAGTGCGCATGCGGAAAATATAAGCGTATCCGTTACAAGGGTATTGTTTGTGACCGTTGTGGAGTAGAAGTAACTGAAAAGAAAGTTCGTCGCGAACGCCTCGGGCACATCAAATTGGTAGTACCAGTTGTTCATATCTGGTATTTCAAAAGTCTTCCAAACAAAATCGGCTATCTTTTAGGGATGAGTTCCAAGAAATTGGAAAGTATCATTTACTATGAACGATATGTAGTAATACAAGGTGGTATCAAGGAAAACTTAGCTCCTGGCGATTTGTTGGCTGAAGAAGAATACCTAGACTTGTTGGATACCTTACCAAAGGATAACCAGTTCTTATCTGATGATGACCCTCAGAAGTTTATTGCTAAAATGGGAGCAGAAGCGGTTCAAGGTTTGTTGGAAAGATTAGATCTTGACGAGTTGAGTTTCTCTTTACGTAATGCTGCTGCAAACGAAACTTCTCAACAACGTAAAGCTGACGCATTAAAACGTTTGAGCGTAGTAGAAGGCTTCCGCGAAAGTACTGATCGTATCACCAACCGTCCAGAATGGATGGTAATGCAATATGTGCCAGTAATTCCTCCAGAATTGCGTCCGTTAGTTCCATTGGATGGTGGTCGTTTCGCGTCCTCTGATTTGAATGATTTATATCGTCGTGTTATTATCCGTAATAACCGTTTGAAACGTTTGTTGGAAATCAAGGCTCCTGAAGTAATCTTACGCAATGAAAAACGTATGCTTCAAGAAGCGATAGATAGCTTATTTGATAACTCTCGTAAGTCAAACGCTGTTAAAGCAGAAGGTGGACGTGCATTGAAATCATTGAGCGATGTATTGAAAGGAAAGCAAGGTCGTTTCCGTCAGAACTTATTGGGTAAGCGTGTTGACTATTCTGGTCGTTCGGTTATCGTAGTAGGACCTGAATTGAAAATGCATGAGTGCGGTCTTCCTAAGGATATGGCTGCCGAACTTTTCAAACCATTTGTCATTAGAAAACTAATAGAAAGAGGTATCGTTAAGACAGTGAAGTCTGCTAAGAAATTAGTTGACAAGAAAGAAGCTGTTATCTGGGATATTCTTGAAAATATATTGAAGGGACACCCAATCTTATTGAACCGTGCCCCTACCCTACACAGATTGTCTATCCAATCTTTCCAACCTAAGTTGGTAGAAGGTAAGGCTATTCAATTGCACCCATTGGTAACTGCATCATTCAATGCGGATTTTGATGGTGACCAGATGGCTGTTCACGTTCCATTAAGTAATGCATCCATCTTGGAAGCACAGTTATTGATGCTTTCATCACACAATATCCTTAACCCACAAAATGGCACGCCAATCACCCTTCCTTCTCAGGACATGGTGTTGGGCTTGTATTACATCACAAAGGGTAAAGTATCTACTACCGAAGAAACAATCAAGGGAAGCGGGAAAGCTTTCTACAGTATCGAAGAAGTAGTTATCGCTTATAATGAAGGTGTTGTTGATTTACACGCTAACATAAAACTAAGAACAAATATTCGTGAGAAAGGCGTTCTTGTAAAAAAACTGATAGATACAACTGTTGGTCGCGTTTTATTCAACCAATTTGTTCCTGCTGAAGTAGGTTACATTAACCAATTGTTGACAAAGAAAAGTTTGAGAGAAATTATTGGTGGTATCATCAAAATCACCAACGTTCCTACAACTGCTAAATTCTTGGACGAAATCAAAACACTAGGATTCCGTATGGCCTTTCGTGGTGGATTGAGCTTCAGCGTTAATGACTTGATTGTTCCTGAAATTAAACAAGAACTACTTGAAAATGCTAAGACTGAAGTAGAAGAAGTTTGGGAAAGCTACAACATGGGTCTGATTACCAATAACGAACGTTACAATCAGGTAATTGACATTTGGGGTCGTGTGGATATGCGTATCACTGAAGCCCTTATTCATGAAATGGCTACCGACAAACAAGGTTTCAACTCTGTGTTTATGATGTTGGACAGTGGTGCCCGTGGTAGTAAAACACAGGTAAAACAGTTGGTGGGTATTCGTGGATTGATGGCCAAACCTCGTAAGAGTGGTAGCAGCGGTAGTGAAGTAATTGAAAACCCAATCCTTTCTAACTTCAAGGGCGGATTGAATGTATTGGATTACTTTATCTCTACGCACGGTGCTAGAAAGGGTCTTGCGGATACGGCTTTGAAAACAGCGGATGCGGGTTACTTGACTCGTCGTTTAGTGGACGTTGCACAAGATGTAGTTATTGCTGAGGATGATTGCGGTACACTTCGTGGAATTGCTATCACAGCATTGAAAGATAATGAAGATGTAATTGAAAATATATCTGATAGAATTGAAGGACGTACTTCATTACATGATGTACTTGATCCATTGACTGGTGAAATCATTTGCTATGCTGGTGTAGAGATATCTCACGACACAGCGGTAGCAATTGAAGATGCAGGTATAGAATCTGTAGAAATACGTTCTGTTTTAACTTGTGAGGCTAAGAGAGGTGTTTGTGTGAAATGTTATGGTAAGAACTTGGCAACAGGTTACTTGGCACAACGTGGTGATGCCGTTGGTATCATTGCCGCACAATCAATCGGTGAACCTGGTACACAGTTGACACTTCGTACCTTCCACGTGGGTGGGGTTGCGGGTAGTGCTTCTATCGAAAGTTCATTGAATGCTAAGTTTGATGGCACTGTTCAATTCGATGGTTTGCGTACTGTAACTGCATTGAATAATGAAGGAAATAAGGTTCAGGTAGTAATCGGTCGTACTGGTGAGGTTAGAATCATGGACGTTAAAAACGATCGTCTATTAATCACCAACAACGTTCCTTACGGTTCTACTTTGCAAGTAAAAGACGGGACTAAAATAAACAAGGGAGAAGTTATCTGTACTTGGGATCCTTTTAACAATGTAATCGTTGCAGAACAGGCCGGTACAGTTCGTTTTGATGCTGTATTGGATGGTGTTACCTTCCGTGAGGAAAGTGACGAACAAACTGGTCACCGCGAGAAAGTGGTTATTGAAACCAAGGATAAAACCAAGATTCCTACCATCATCGTTGATGGAAAAGATTCTAAGCATTACAACTTACCAGTAGGTAGCCACATTGCTGTTGAAGAAGGTGAAGAAGTAAAAGCTGGCCAGATATTAGTAAAAATACCTCGTGTATTGGGTAAGCTTCGTGATATCACGGGAGGTCTGCCTCGTGTAACTGAATTGTTTGAAGCTAGAAACCCGGGTAACCCAGCTGTTGTTTGCGAAATAGATGGTGTGGTTACATTTGGTAACATCAAACGTGGTAACCGCGAAATTTCTGTAGAAAGTAAGGATGGCGTTACCAAGAAATACTTGGTTCCGTTGTCTCGTCAGATTCTGGTACAAGATGCAGATTTCGTTAAAGCAGGTGCGCCATTGTCTGATGGACAGATTGCCCCTACCGATATCTTGAACATCAGAGGGCCATTTGCAGTACAAGAGTATGTGGTTAATGAAATTCAGGAAGTATATCGTTTGCAAGGTGTGAAGATTAATGATAAACACGTTGAAGTAATCGTTCGCCAGATGATGAAGAAAGTAGAAATTGTGGATGCGGGTGATACTAAATTCTTAGAAGAAGACTTGGAAGATAAATTCGACTTTATTGAAGAGAACGATCGCATCTTCGATAAGAAAGTAGTTACTATTCCAGGGGAAAGTACTAAGTACAGAGCAGGTCAGATTATTACTGTTCGTGAATTGAGAGAAGAGAATTCAATCTTAAGAAGATCAGATAAGAAGCTAGTGGAAGTCCGCGACGCACGTCCTGCAACAGCACAACCAGTGTTGTTGGGTATCACAAAGGCTTCTTTGGGTGTTCAGAGCTGGATTTCAGCTGCTTCATTCCAAGAAACAACTAAAGTACTAAGCACTGCTGCTATACAAGGTAAAGCTGACTACATGCTTGGTTTGAAAGAAAACGTAATTACTGGCCACCTTATCCCAGCAGGTACCGGTATGCGTGAGTTCGATAACATCATTGTTGGTAGCAAAGAAGAATATGAACTACTTGCTGCTACAAGAGAAATATTGGCTTTTGACGAGAATGAATAATTCTAGACTATAAGTTAGCCAGATTTAAAAGGCTGTTTCATTCATTTGAAACAGCCTTTTTGCTTTACAGAAAACCAGTGCAAGCTACAATTCATCCCATATTTAAACATCCTTGCCGATTATTCGTTGAAAACACATGACAATTCGGTGGCATCACATTTCCTTAACACTTTAATCTTATTTTAAGGTCTTATTTTCGCCGACGAATTAAACAATATATGGCATGG
>CANGFK010000047.1 GCA_947452925.1 Chitinophagaceae bacterium
GGGAGCGAATGTAAGAGATAGATAGTAGATAATAGATATGAGTTATTAGTTATTTGATTTAAATATTACAGTACTAATATCTACTATCTAATAACTATTTGGGGCGTGTCCTGAAAGAACAGGTCGAGTCTTTCATTGCTATTAATCAAAAGCACCAGCAGTATCTGGAGATACCTGTTTATACTAGTTTAGTTTCTATAAGGTTATACCAAACCTATCCCCAACTTCCTTCAAATCAGCAACTACAGAAGGCACAACAGGTATTCCTTCTTTCATTCGGATAGCCTCCATTTCTCGTTCAGGATCACCAGGAATAAGTACCCGCTCATATCCTTCTGCAGGTTTTGCTGACTTGAATCGGGTAATCCAGTTATCCATATTGGCTTTAAAATCTTCTGCTGGTCGGAAAGCATCTATGCGCATCGCACCAAAGAAATGTCCCAATCCTTGACCCGGCATATTCTCTGGCATAGCGATATATGCAGGAAAGGGAGGCGCCCAAGGGCCATAACTAGCACCACTCAGCACTGCAGAAAATATATCAACAATACTTCCCAACGCATATCCTTTGTGACTTCCATGCTCTCTGTCACTACCCAAAGGCAGCAAAGCACCCTGCTTTTTTAATGCATTGGCATCTGTACTAGAATTACCCTCTTTATCCTGAACCCAGCCCAACGGAGTGTCGGCATTTTTTCGTTGCAATATTTCCAACTTACCATTTGCAGCAGTCGTAGTAGCAAAATCAGCAACAAAAGGCGGTTGTTCACCAGCAGGAATAGCGACAGCAATCGGGTTAGTACCCAACATCTTTTCAATGCTGAATGTAGGCGCTACCAAAGCACTAGCATTGGTCATAGCAATTCCTATCATATCATGTTCCAAAGCCATCATGGCGTGATAGCCTGCAATACCAAAGTGGTTACTATTCTTCACACTTACCCAACCTGTTCCTACATTTTTAGCTTTGTCAATTGCAACTTGCATAGCAAAAGGAGCTACAACCAAGCCCAAACCTGCATCGCCATCAACTACAGCCGTAGAGGGAGTTTCATGCACAATCTTGATAGACGGATTTGCATTGATACGCTTTGCCTCCCACAAACGTACATAGCCACCCAAGCGGGCAACCCCATGACTGTCTATTCCACGTATATCCGCAGAAAGAAGCGTTTTGGTAGCAGTTGTAGCATCCACATCACTGCAGCCCATTTTGGTAAAGACAGCATAGGTAAATGTATATAGCTGCTGATATGTAAATATTTGTTCGTTCATAATGTTGAATCATAAGGCGTAAGGTATAAGCCATAAATCAAAATGGTAGAAGATTTTGTTTTCTTTACTTACGACTATAAAATATATTCTGCCATTTCAGTTTGATATTCTTTTGCAACCCTTGTGGCCGCAGCAGCAAATCCCTCGCTGTTGTCAGCATAAATTATGGCTCGGCTAGCATTCACTAATAGACCACAATCGTTATTCAATCCATATTCTGCTACTTCCTTTAAGCTACCACCTTGTGCACCAACCCCCGGAACCAACAGAAAATGCTCCGGAATAATTTTCCGGATATCAGCTAAGTCCTTTGCCTTTGTTGCTCCTATCACAAACATTAAGTTATTTGGAGTCCCCCAACTGGCTACTGTTTCCAACACCTGCTCATACAAATGCGTTTCCCCATCAGCTAGTTTCTTTTGCTGAAAATCATTTGCGCCATTGTTGGAGGTTAGCCCAAGCACAATGGTCCATTTATTTTCATATTCCAAAAAGGGTTTCACACTATCCTCACCCATGTAAGGGGCAACGGTAACGGCATCAAAGGGGAGTACTTCAAAAAACGTTTTGGCATATTGGGCAGAAGTGTTTCCTATATCGCCACGTTTGGCATCAGCAATTTTAAAGTGAGTAGGGGGAATGTAATAAAGCGTTTTCTCCATTGCTTCCCATCCTTTCATACCCATCGATTCATAGAAAGCGGTGTTTATTTTGTACGAAACACAATAGTCCTTGGTAGCATCTATGATTGCTTTATTAAACTCAAAAACAGCATCAGGATGCTTTTGTAGATGCTTGGGTAATTTGGTAATATCAGTATCCAACCCTACACATAAAAAAGATTCTTTGGTCTCAATCTGCTTAATCAATTCCTTTCTATTCATGCGGTAAAAGTAATTTAAACAATGATTAATTGAATTGAATGAAGAAAATGATTTGAACTTTTATTAAATCATCTAGAAAAAGGCAACCTAATTACTAACCCCAACCTAATTGCGGATGCCCCCATAGAAAAAGGGGATGTCCCCTAGATATTTGCGGGTATCCCCCAGATAATTACTGTTGTCCCCCAGAGAAAAGGGGGTATCCCCCAAACATTTGCGGTTGCCCCCGAAACAAAAGCGGTTGCCCCCCAAAGAAAAGGGGAAAGTCTTTTTTCTTACTCCTTCATACTCAAAAAGCTAATGTAAATGAGTGTCAGTATAGGCTTCATCAAAAAAATATGGGACAAAAAAAAACAGCCCCACTTATTAGTGAGGCTGTTTCAATATCAATAATCAGAGAATATTATTCTACTGTGATTGTTTTTGTCAATTGGTCTTTACCGTTAGACAACTTAACAAAGTAAGTACCCTTTGCCAAATCGCTAGGTAATGCAACGCTGTAAGAAGCAGTACCGCCGTTATGGCTGATTGTTCTTGCAACAACTGATTGACCCAATACACTAGTAATTCTCAGTGTGTAGTTAGAAGCATCTGTGTTTAAAACAAAGTTTAATTGTTTGTTTCTAACAGGGTTAGGATATACAGCTATTGCTGTACTAATCAATCCTGTTTGTTTGATAGAAACAACTGCACTGTAAGTTGCTTTACCATTTACATCAATTGCTTTAATTCTGTAGTAGTTAGTTCCAGCACTTGGTGTAAGATCAGTAAATGAATACTGAGCAGCGCCTCTTGCAGACAAAGAACCCTTGGCAACAAAACTGCTACCATCTACAGAACCTTCAACTACATATTTGCTTAAGCTGCTTTCAGTATAGCTACTCCAGCTTACTTTAACAGATTTGTTAGCTTGCAAAGCAGCAGAAACAGTTCCAATTTTTACTGGAACAATAGCTGCACTTGCTGTTGCAATTGTATAGCGTCCGAAAGTTGAATCATAACCCCAAGTTGTGAATGTAACAGGTGCGCCAGTGAAAGTAACTGGAGGTGCACCAGCGGTGTATTTACCATGGAAGTAATGAGCCAAAGTAACAGCTGAATCTTGATAGTAGCTAGATGGAACAAACTCAAAAGAAATCTGAGCTGAAGTATCTACACCAGGCGTATAACCTGCTAGAGCTACGTTGTAATAAGAAAATGTATCTAATGTTACAATAGTCGCAGCATCAATGCTGCCTGAATTACTTGTTTTTCCAACTGCATAGTTTACTACGTACGTTTTTGCATCCGCAGTAGCAGGGGTAACAGTTACAGTTCTAGGAATACCAGTTCCAGCGACTACAGCACCAATTTTGTAAGTAAATGGTTTTGTAGAAGCAAACTTCTTAGCCAATCCACCAGCTATAAAGAACGTATCATTGGTTACTGGAGTAAAAACAGCACTTTCCCCTAGAGTAAGCAACTTGTTTGTTGCATTGGTAGTTAATTTACCACTTTGAAGTGTGAAAGTACCCTCAACAACAGTAGATGCTGCCAAGGCTGCTGTAGTAGCACTGTCTTGATTAATCACTAAGTTATGGTAAACCAAGTTAGCACCACCAGCTACATTTTGCTTTTTACCGCGATAGTTGAAAGTAGTACCAGTAGTAGTAATTGTTCCTGCTCCTGGGGTAAATGTACCCAACAAGTTTAAGGTGCCTGTAACAGTTTTAGCAGAAGGAAGGCTGTTTCCAGATCCAATAGCAACTGTACCTAGGTTATAAACATTTACCAATGCCTTTGTAACAGTAATAACATTACCATTTACAGCAGCAATGAAGCCATTACCATTCAACAACTGTCCTTTGATAGTATCATTTGCGTTGTAAGCATAGGTACCGTTAGGATCTAATGTTATTGTTAAACCTACTGCGTCGTACGAAATTGCATAAACTGTATCAACATTAGTACCTGGTTGACGTCCTACTTTACCCACGAATAATCTTATTTTCAATGGTTTACTTAGTGTCACAACCGTATCACTGATAGCAGTAATCACCGCAGTGGTATCAAGTGTAAGAGGATTGCTTCTTATATTAGCTGCAGAGTAAGTATTTTGAGATATCTTATGACCAATGGCCAACTCAGGATTAGCTTGAGCTAAAGTAATGGTGCTGTTTGCATAGTTCATACCTGTTACGTTCAACGGAACACCATTTGAGAACGTTAAACTGTACAATGACTTATCTCCAATTGATTGTGGACTTAAGCCTAAGAAGTTTAAAGTACTAGCAGCAGGAGCTGTTGCACCCATTGTGTAAGGTACCAAAGCGGCTCCGGTAGAGTTATTGGTGAATGCACCAGCTATATTGATTCCACCTTTCAATGAATCAGAGACAGCTTTATTTCCAGAAATAGTTAAATTGTAGTAAGTGCCTCCAGGGATTGTTTGTCCACCAGCACCATTGAAGTCTATAGTTGAACCGTACATATTAGCTACCCTTGGAGTGAATACCCCTGCAACACCAATAGTTGCCTGTGGCAATGTAACAGATGCATAAGTAGCACCACCAGCTTGTAAACTTAAGTTATAATAATTTGCGGCAATTACTTGTTGTATTGAACCATTAGCATTTCCACCGAACCTTACTGTACTTCCTACATCTATAGTACCAAAACTAATGGTTGATGTATTTGCTACTTGTATAACGAAAGTAGATTTTCCAATAACATCAACTGTACCAGTCAGACTAGAATTACTATTACTTGTGAAAGAAACAACTGAATCCTTTGTTCCAATAACCAATTTAGACCCAGCACCAGAAATTACCCAACCTTTTGCATTTGAGTTAGAATAACCATTTGTTTGTACAACAAATATTTGTCCGTCGGTAGTAAAGTTTGCAGGTATTGTAGCTCCGGCTGCTGTAATCGTACCACCTGGATCTGTAGTCCATGCTTTAACACTGGACGTTGCAGGCTTTACCAAAGTAGTGGTACCTGGCTTTAGAGAATCTGTTCTAAGATAATAATACGTTTGGCTGAAAGCTGTCATACCAAACGCTAACAACAACCCTGCAACAAACCCAATTCTTTTGGTAGTTTGTTTCTTTGCAAGGGTAACAACTAGGCTCGCAAGCCCGAATGTGTAACTCTTTTTCATAAATAATAAATGCTTGTTGATTTGAAATAAATAAACCTAAGTGACTGACATTAGAATAAATAATCCTAGCTCTTGTTTGACTTCAACCTTTATCTCTTTGATTCGCAAGCTTGGCAGCAATTATCCATATACAACCGTCTTAAATTTGACTGCAAATATAACGATGTAGCTTTTGAAAAAAACACCAAATGTTGCAGAAGGTAGTCTCAAAAAGCAAAAAAAATGACCAATTTAACACTAAATGCTTTTGAAATAAGGAAAAAATGATTAAAATCATACAATTCAATATCCCTGAAGTGTACTTTAATGACTCAATAAGTAGCCTTTGAAGAATGAACTATAACTTTTTCGTGAGCTTCTTCCTAGAAAATATCTTTCAAATAATATCAACATACTTCCATAATCTAATACGCTTTGATGCTTCATTACCCCTA
Source organism: Chitinophagaceae bacterium (assembly GCA_947452925.1). GTDB lineage: Bacteria > Bacteroidota > Bacteroidia > Chitinophagales > Chitinophagaceae > Parasediminibacterium. The sequence continues at coordinate 5,736 of CANGFK010000047.1, forward strand.
AGACAACCAATAATTCACTTCATTTTTTGCAATCTGTATTAGGTATAACAATCTCTTTCCTAATTTAAACATTCTTTTTCAAATTAACCCACTATTTTTGTAGGCTAACAAACAACGCAATTGGAACAATCAAATACACTCTTTCCGGTATTTATAAAGTTGGAAAAGCTTCGTCTACTCATCGTTGGTGGTGGATTTATAGGATTAGAAAAACTTCAGGCAGTAGTAAACAATTCACCTGCTGCTTCAATTACCCTGGTTGGACTTACCATTAGTGACGATATAAAGACCCTATCAGCTAACTACCCAAACATCAGCCTACAAGAAAAAGCTTATCATATTTCTGACTTGAATGATAAAGATTTAGTGATAGCCGCTGTAAATGATATTGAATTGGCTACTATCATTGCTGCTGACACCAAACAAAAGGGCCTTTTAATCAATGCTGCCGACAAACCCGACCTCTGCGACTTCTATTTGGGAAGTATCGTTAAAAAAGGAAATCTAAAGATTGCCATCTCTACCAATGGTAAATCGCCAACAATAGCAAAGCGCGTGAAGGAAATGATGAATGACATCCTTCCAGACCAGATAGATGAACTACTGAACAATATGCAGGCTTATCGTAACCAACTGAAAGGCGATTTCGAAAACAAAGTCAATACATTAAACGAAGTAACAAAGACCCTTGTTGCCAAACAGCAAGACCTTAAAGTTGATAAACCCGAACAAAAACAATGGCAAGACATTGTAAAATGGTGTCTTCTTGCTTTTGTGTTAATGATTGTTGGTCATGCTCTGTTTTCATATATCCCTTATGATAAGATTGTTGCGAACGTCCAAACCCTGCCACAATACATTGACACCCGTTCATTTTTGCTGATGTGCTTGGCAGGTTTCATTGCTCAGATGACCGATGGTAGCCTAGGAATGGGTTATGGTACTATTTCTACCACTTTTCTTCTAGCCATAGGCGTCAATCCCGCTGTCGTAAGTAGCCGGGTGCATTCTGCACGTGTGTTCAGCAGTGGCGTATCTGGCTATAGCCATCACCGTTTTGGCAATATAAATAAAAAACTGTTTAAAGCATTAGTCATTCCTGGGGTTTTGGGCGCAATAGTAGGCGCCACCTTGGCTGTTTATGCTAAAGAATATTCTACCTATGTGCGCATTCCCCTATCTTTCTATACCATCTACCTTGGCTATTATATTATACGTAAGGCTTTTAGCAAGCGGTTGGTAGATGACAAAGTAAAACGCGCCGGATGGTTAGCTTCTGCAGGTGGCTTTCTCGATGCATTTGCTGGCGGAGGTTGGGGTGCATTAGTTACGAGTACGCTCATCTCCAAACGAAAAAGCACCCGGTATGTGATTGGTTCGGTTTGTCTTGCAGAGTTCTTTGTGGTCTTTGCAAGTGCCACTACCTTCTTTATTCTTCTAAAGCACATCCCCTTGTTCGACGTATTGGGATTAATCCTTGGCGGTGTAGTTGCTGCACCAATTGCTGCGAGGTTGGTAGGTAAAATTCCTGTTAAGAAGGTACTGATAGGTGTTGGCTTATTAGTTATCCTCACCAGTACCAACACCTTGGTGAACAGCGTGATAAAATTGATGCACCTCAAATAACAGAACCGTTAGTTATCTAATCATCTTTTTCACACCACTTCAACCTTCCATCAATAATGTAAAGGGCAGGATGCTTAATGCTTGTCCAAGGGGTGTATATTGCACCGCCTCAAATTGATTATATGAAAAAGTATTTTACGTTGCTCTGCCTTTTAACGGTGTTTTCTACATTAAAGGCCCAATATGTGGGATTGAATAAAGCGGAGATCAGCCGCCTGAAGGCTTACTTAAAAACGGATGCTACTACCTCTAATATCTACACCGCTTATCTGAATGATGCTAACAAAGCCTTGAGCGAGAGGCCCAATCCTCGCGACACTATTGTTTCGGAAGGGCACCTTAAAGGTGATCCTAACAAAACCGCGTCTGCGCTGGCTATGAAAGATTATCGAAAGGTATATGCTTTGTCTTTGGCCTATAACGTAGAAGGCAAAAAAGAATATCTGGACAAAGCCATTGAATACCTGAAAGCGTGGGCAACCGTAAATCATCCTACCGGCAACCCAATTAATGATACTAAGCTGGATTATGTAATGATGGGGTACGATATGATTCGTAGTAACGTTTCTGAATCTGACAGACAAATAATTGACAACTGGTTAGTAGTTATCGCAGAAAAAGAACTGCTGAAAGGTACAAAAGGCAAAGCAACTGTTTTCAATAACTGGCATTCTCACCGGCTTAAAGTGGTCGGACAAATAGGATTTATATTGAATGATAAAAAGTTTACAGACTATGCTACAATTGGAATAGAAAAACAAGTAGAAACAAACCTGAATCCTGATGGGTCTACCTACGACTTTCTTCAAAGAGATGCACTGCACTATCATTTGTATGACCTGGAACCTCTCACCACTTTGGCCATCATCATAAAACGAGCCACTGGAGTGAATGAATTTATGTACGTCTCCCCATCAGGTACTAGTATTAAAAAGTCTACAGACTGGCTATTACCTTATGTTACCGGAGAAAAAACACACGAAGAATATGTGAACAGCAAAGTAGCTTTTGATAAAGCAAGAGCTGATAACCACGAGCAAGGATTCCAGATTGGTCACTTATTTCAACCTGAAAAAGCCCTCTATCTTTTGTCTCTGGCCTCCTATTTCGATTCAAACTATACTACCATCATCAACCAATTGAAGAAAAGGGATAGTGATGTGAGCGAATGGCAACTGGTGCTGAACAAAATCATGAAATAACATACTACCGATGACCACCTCATTACTGTTGGTACTTTTTATGGGATGGCTCGTAAGCTTTATCGGGCAAATAGCTTTGGGGAGTATGAGCCTCACTTCTACACAGATAAGCGTAGAAGAAGGCGTGAAACCTGCCATGCTTTTTACCTGGGGCGTGATGGTGATAGAGATGCTCTACCTACGATTGTCGCTTGCAGGCATGGACGTCATCTACCAACATCCCGCTATAGTTCGCGCTATTGGCTGGATAACAGCAGCCTTTTTTGTGGTGCTTTGTGCAATGAGCATCAGAAGTATTATTACTTATCACGAAGAGAAAAAGAGTACATTATTAGATCATAGCATCAATCGTTTTGTGTTTGGAATGATGCTAAGTGCTGCCAATCCGGGACAGATACCCTTCTGGCTATTGTGGAGTAATTATATGCTGGACTGGAAAATATTGCACTCTAGTTCCCTACAATATAACCTTTTTACAATAGGCGGTGGCATTGGTACAGTTACCGGATTGATGGTGTATGTATATGCAGGCAACTATATTGTAACCAAGTTGGATATGAGCAACAAAACACTCTACAAGATTATGGCTATTGCATTTGCTCTTGCCAGTACGGCACAAATCTGGAAAATGGTTAGTTGATAAAACAAAAGTGCAGCCCCACACCAAAGTAGTAACTGCACTTTTTATACTGATTAGTGATTAATGTTTAATGTTTAATCAATTCGCTTGCTTTTAACTAACAACTAATAACTCACCACTAAGCCCGCTCCACTCACCTTGCCATCTGTAGTCTGTACTTTCAGATGATAAGCTCCTGCTGGCAAGCCACTGACGGTTAATGAAGGGTTAGTAGCATCTTTCAATGAAACTGTCTTCACTACCCTTCCTAAATTGTCTACCACTTGTACAGAAGCAATATGACTTCCCTTTACAGTTACTTTCTCACTTGCCGGGTTAGGTGCTACGGTCAGCGGTAAACGGTCAACGGTTGACTGCTTAAACACCAAACTATACCTTCCTACTGTTTCCTTAGCTGTTGTGGTGATGGTTGCTGTTGAGTTTGCTTTCAAATCAGTATAAATACCTGTCACTGCGTCCTTCAGATAAACGGGTAAGTTGATGTCTTTGGTACTTAGACTCAAACTGTAAGTCCCTGCCTTTGGTGTTAATATAGAGATGGGCAACTCAGTCTTGCTGTCAATGGCAGTCAATACATTGATGGCTGCTTTTGCTCCCTTCACATCAAATGCAATGGTTGCATTGGTTGCTCCTGCAGGTTGTACCATCTTTCTGGAGAAGCCTTCTTTGTAGCTTGTATAAGCCACTGCTTCATCGGTTGTGTTAGCAACTGCATCTTTAATGGAGAGTCTTAAAGTATTTGTGGCTGACTTCGCGCCAAATATCTCTGGACTAGTATAGTCATAAGCTCTTACCGAGTTATCAAAGTTCAATGTACCACTATTGTTTACATATACAAAGAAACCTAAAGAGGAATTGATAACATCACCAGCGCCATTCACACCTACTGTACCATCATAAGAAGTCCAGGTTCCATCAGTACCCTTTCCTGACGCTTTCCACAAGTAACAAGAAGCATCTCCAAACAAACCTGGGTTCAAAGCCTTCAAAGCTGTCCAGCTGATAGGTGATGGATAAGGATTACCTATAAAGTTCCATCCTTTAGGGTCATTCGTTCCAGCAGTGTGAGTTACCGGAATACTGATAGAACCATTGTTTGGCGTACCAAAAGTATTAAGTGTAGGCAAACTATTCAACCATGCTGTATATCCTTGCCCGGGAACTAGGGAATTAGACAATGCAGTGTAATTGTAATAGCCAGAATCTAGTAGAGAGGTCGTATTAGCTGGTTCATCATAATATTGCAAAGAACCCCAATTGCTCAACCAGCTTGGCGCACCATCAGGCCCAAAAATAGGGAACGCATTACTCCAGCTGTTAACCGTAGCACCACTTACAGGACTACTGAAATGATGGTAGCCAAAGTTGCCTCCAGCATAGTGTTGCATATATATTTTACCTGTTAAGGCTCCACCATAATCTGCTATCAAAGCAGTGCTGTTGCTATTGGAGATGAGCGTAAGCTTATCGCTAGTACTTAGCGTACCACTTAATTTTAATAATGCTTCGGTAACATAAATCTTATCGGTAGGCGAAGCTCCTACACTATAATCACCTTGTATCTGTAAGTTAGCAAAAGTGTCAGTTCCACTGATAGTTCCACTTGTACCTCTCAGTACTACATAGCTGCCAGTGCCACTTATAAAGTTGCCTGTGTCGGCAAAGTTGCCATACACATTCATTACACCATTGTTGGTGAGGGTAGCACCACTTTGTATCATAATGTTTTTAATGTCTACTGTTGTATTGGTAATTATTGGTTGATTACTTGGAGCAGCAGATATTACTACATCTATTGTGTTATCTGGCACAACGTTACTGCTCCAATTGCCATTATCGAACCAGTCGGTGGAATTTGCTCCTGTCCAAGTATTGGTAGCAGGTGTTATCGTTAAATGCAATGTTGTCAAACTATCACAACCACCCACATTCAAACTATCAAAAGTTGCCGTGGTAGTGCTGGTAGTATAGGTGGTACCATGCCAGGTATAGCTACCTGTTTCTGTTACTGTAACAGTGGCTGTAGTAGGTGTACAATCGGAGCTTAGCTTCCATAAGTCATTCAAATGACCATAACCAGTAGTTCCCCCACCATCTCCTCCCATCAACCAAAAATTACCAGAGGCATCTGTCCATCTCATACTACGTCGCCTTGCCCCTGGTTTGTTGTTGGCATCAGCTATGCCTTGGATACCATAAACCCCAAATTGACCAACTGTATCGTCTCCACTCACCCAAGTCCATTGCCCAGTGGTGGTATTGTATTTCCATAAATCATTCAAGAAATTAGTACCTCCACTAGCGGCATATCCACCTCCACCCATCAACCACAGATTACCACTAGCATCACTCCAGCTAATACTGCTTGCTCTCGCCCCTGGTTTGTTAGTGCTGGCAGCAGTGCCTTTAGTGCCATAAACCCCCAATTGCTCCAGCGTATTGTCCCCACTCATCCAAGTCCATTGCCCAGTGGCAAGGTTGTATTTCCATAAATCATTCAAATATTCAACAGGTCCACCTGTGGCAAATGCATTCCCACCCATCAACCAAAAATTGCCATTCCTATCCGTCCAGCTAATACTTCCATATCTTGCCCCAGGTTTGTTGCTTACATCACCAACACCTTGTGTACCATACACTCCAATTTGATTGGAGGTATTATCACCGCTCACCCAAGTCCATTGCCCAGTAGTGATGTTGTATTTCCATAAATCATTCAAATTACCAAAATCACTAGCTGAATTTCCTTGCCCACCCATCAACCACAGATTACCACTTGCATCACTCCAGCCAATACTTGCACTTCTTGCCCCTGGTTTATTGCTGGCATCAGCAGTGCCTTGGGTGCCATAAACGCCATTTTGATTTGTTTTATTATCCCCACTCACCCAAGTCCATTGACCAGTGGCAGTGTTGTATTTCCATAAATCATTCAAATTACCAATACCTCCACTTACTCCAAATCCATTCCCACCCATCAACCACAGGTTGCCACTAGCATCAGTCCAAGTAGTAGCATAAAGCCTTGCCCCTGGTTTATTGTTTGCAGCAGCGGTACCTTTGGTGCCATACACCCCCTTTGAATTGTTTGTGGTATCTCCACTCACCCAAGTCCATTGCCCAGTGGCAAGGTTGTATTTCCATAAATCATTCACAGTAATATTTCTAACAAAACCAAAAACAAACCCACCCATCAACCACAGGTTGCCACTAGAATCTGTCCAGCTGGCACCACCATACCTAGACCCTGGTATATTGGTTGCGGCAGCAACACCTTGGGTGCCATAAACCCCAAGTGATATGGGTTCTTTGCCCCCACCTATCCAAGTCCATTGACGGGAGGAGGTGCTTTGTGCATTTACTTTTATCGGGGAAAGGTAAAATGAGCATACTAATAGCATGCTGGCAAGCAATAGTTTAATTTTTGTCATTGTTGTTTAATTTAAGGCGAGTTGTCAGTATATTTAAAGATGCAATTAAGTGCATTTTATCACAAGTTGCATTCTTTTTTATATTTAATGACGAATTAGAGCAAATCAACTGTAAGTTGTTTAAACTTTTAATTTTCTAGTAAATAAAGTGATTAAAGCCATCCATTGCAATGCCCACCATGTTTCTATTTTCTTTTCATATCGTATAAGTAAAGCTTTAA
>CANGFK010000048.1 GCA_947452925.1 Chitinophagaceae bacterium
AATCAGACAAGAAAAGGAAGACATCACAAAAAATAGCCCACCACCATTAGAGATAAGTACTGCATACCCATCATACCTGTTGACTACTTTAAAAATGACAATAATCAAAAAATAAGCAACGCCACATTGTATCATTGAGTAAACAGGCTTCCATAATATAGAAATGTTCAGTAGCAAAAAGTAAACTGAGAACATCAAAAAGTAGGGTAATACATCCGTCATTGATATCACAGAACACACAATGGCGTAGAAAAGCGTATTTAGTCCTACTATGAATGACATCACAACCTCCGTGTCCCAATTATTCTTTGGCATTCCACCATAGAGGTAAATGCTGTGACAGAGTATTGCCAGAACAATCCGAGTACCAAAAAGTGGCAGCCAGTCTGTAGACAAGAACGAATAATCCAACAACCAAAACAGGGGTAAAGAATATATTAAAGTCCAATGTATAACATTGGCATAATATTTTACTTTAGCCGCAAGTTCATTGGATAGACTTTCTTGGTCTATATTTACAAAAGAGAACTTCAAATCACTCAGCATGACACGGATTAAAGATACTAATTCAAATTATTTTGTGAAAATAGCAGTAAATCATACAAATATGCTACTAATAGTGCTTTTTTCTATCATGACGTCCCCACTTTTTGCTAACACTGTGGATAACTACATCGATAAGAAATACAACTGCGCACAAATACCCCCAAATATGGGCGCTGGAGTCAATTTATCTCTTTTAGAGCACACTTGGGAGCCTCCAGACAGTTTGTTGAAAGTAGATATTAACCACAAATTAACAGCCATCAAAAATGCAGGATTTAAGACTGTTCGACTACCTGTTGCTTTTGACATGTATCTACAACCAAATTCTTCAAATTTACAGGTTGCTTTGCTCGATAAATTAGGAGACGCTTACAACACTTGTGAGAAGCTAGGACTCACACTCATCATTACCTATCACTATGGAAAAGTTTACTACGGCAGCGACAACCGTCTCTCAGAAAGAGACCGGATTATGTGGATGTGGAAACAAATGCAGAACAAATTTAGAGGAATGGGCTACCAGAATCTGTTTTTCGAACTGTACAACGAGCCAACAGAAGAGCGTACTGCCTGGAAAGAAGACATCAACTATATTGTGAAAGGACTTAGATGGGAAGAAAAAGACAGATATTATATAATTGGTGGCACCAACTACAACAATGCAGATGAACTGTTGGACTTAGGCAAAATTGATGACGATAAAATTCTTTATACTATTCACTTTTATGAGCCCTACATATTCACGCATCAAGGTGCAGAATGGGTGAAAAACCATACCTATATTACTAATATACCCTATCCTTACGAGAAAAGAAGAATGCCAACACTCGACAGAGCTTATAAAGGATCAGACATTGAACAGGATTATGCAAAATATCCTGCAGAAGGAACCAAAGAGTATATTAGGGTAAGACTTCGTCGAATTGCAGAGGAGTGCAAGAAGAAAAATATGCCCCTAATATGTACAGAAGCAGGCGTAATTAATCAGGCGGATGAAAAGTATCGTCGCAATTATCTCGAAGATATTACAGGCATTATGGACGAATTGAATATCCCGCTTTTATTGTGGGATTACGACCAAAAGTTTAGTATTGTTATACGCAATCAGAAGATAATGAAAGAAGTAAGGCTTTGGCTTGAGCGCAAATACAAAGATTAAAAAAGAACACTTATCCCCAAACCAAATGGGCTAGCTATTGTAAATACTACTACTGATACTTTTGCATGCCTCTCACATACAACTTTTTTAATGAGTAAACACAAAGCTTTCGCAGCAATACAATTTCCGGAATTTAGAAATTTCCTCTTTGGCAGGTTCTCCTTCATCATGGCATTGAGAATGTTGGGAACATTGGTGGGTTGGTGGGTTTTTGAATTGACACACGAACCCTTTGCTATCGGACTCATTGGATTAAGCGAAGTAATTCCGGCTTTGTCACTAGCACTCTATGCAGGACACGTGATTGACATTAGTGAAAAAAGAAAACTAATGCTCAGAGGTGTAGCCCTTTACTTTTTAGCTGTCCTACTGTTAATCACCCTCTCCTCCCGTATAACTTTTGAAATGTTCAGCAGCCACTTCATTGTCTTCTGCATCTATATTGTTATCTTTCTTACTGGCATTCTACGCTCATTTGTCAGCCCGGTTTTCAATACTATATTACCCACTACAGTACCCAAAGAAGTTTTACAAAACGCCATCACCTGGAATCAGGGTTGCTGGCTTTCAGCCTCCGTAATTGGTCATGCTGGTGCAGGTTTTTTAATTGCCGGCTTTGGAAATACCGGCGCCCTAACTGTTGTTGCCATTCTGGCTGCTGTCGGTTTCTGCCTGCTTTATAACTTACCCAAAAAGCCTGCTTTAAACAGAACTACTGAGCAGAAAACATGGGAAAGCGTGAAAGAGGGTGTACACTTTGTTTTTAAAACCAAAGAATTATTGGGAGCACTATCGCTCGATTTGTTTGCTGTCTTCTTTGGTGGGGCAGTTGCTATGATTCCCGTTTTTGCACAAGACATTCTCAAATGTGGACCAGTAGGCTATGGCTGGCTGAATGCAGCATCGGATATTGGTTCCGTCACTATCATCATCACCCTCACCTTCTTCCCCATCAATGGTGGACAAGGCAAGAAATTAATGTATGCTATTGCAGGTTTCGGCGTCTGCATCATCACTTTTGCCCTCTCCAAAATGTTCTGGCTGTCCTTTGCCGCCTTGGTCATCAGTGGCTTGCTGGACGGTGTGAGCGTAGTTATCCGTGGTACCATTCTTCAACTAAAAACTCCTGACAACATGCGAGGTCGTGTGATGAGCGTAAACTCCATGTTCATCAACAGCAGCAACGAGTTTGGTCAGTTTGAAAGTGGTGTAGCTGCAAAGCTGTTGGGCGTAATTCCCTCTGTGGTGTTTGGCGGCTGCATGACCCTATTAGTGGTAACCACCACTTGGTTCAAAGCGCCTTCCTTGAAAGAAATGGAGTATTAGGAATACCTAAATATAGTGATACCCCACATTAGCAGAAATTTTATCTAAGCATAGTCCAGTTAAAAACTGGTTTGACTAAAAGGAACAAGTGACCAGCTATCGCTGAACACTCGCTCCAGTGGAGAAGATTTGACAACTTTTTGAAAGTTGTCAAATCTATCGGCAGCATCAAACGTATATTGTAAATCGAGGGTATGATAAGGGATGTCGAGATGATGGTTTACTATCTTATCTTTTCCTATCCAGTTTATAGTGGGCATTACCAAAAGCAGTTATCGCCTCAGGTACTTCTTGGCAGTTAGTTGAAAAAAAGGGGCGTGTGCCTCTGCTTTACTTTTCTTTTCAGGAAAGGCACTTCGACGAGCCTATGTAGAATTGAAAACAGCAAAGGACACGCCTTGACGGCGCATCCCTAAACTGTTTCTTCTTACTGCTTAAAATTGTCGAAGTTTTATCGCAGAAGAAACATTTAGCAACGCTAATGTTATTGTTTATCTATTTATGTTGTTGTTATGTCATACTTGAAAATTTCTTTACAAATTAAGGGATTGGGATATAAAAGAGTTATTTAAAGTATATTGATTGTATAATAACTGTTTAGTACTTATCTTCGCCCTGTTAAAATAATTGGACTGGGGTGTCCCCGATCGGCAAAAAGCTCAACGAAAGTTGGGCTTTTTGTTTTATGGGAATATCTTAATACCATATCGCTTCCCATTTTTTGTATATATCTTGTTGGCAATTAAATCAAAAGCTGGGTTGGCACGCGCAGAATCTATTACATAACGGGCAATTGGGTAGGCAACCAAATCTGCCAATTGCAATCCATTAATATTCTCTACCTTACTACTAAAAGTAATGGCAAGTGAATATTCTCTCAAACGTTCAGCATTTACATAACCAGTTCCCCTTGAGATTAATCGCTGAAAATGTTCCTCTAGTTTTTTATCTTCCTTTCTGCCCCGCTTTTCAATTACAATTTCTAATTCAATGTCTCGCTTATGCAAATCATCCAGAAAAAAGATAGCCCGCTCTATTATAAAAGAAAGTGAAATTTCGTAAACATCATCAGACAACCTTCCAAAACGCTGTATGTAGCTGTCCTTTTTAATGGCAGATGCGATGATGGTATATTGATGGGTTTTAATTGTTGTATTAACCTTTTCGTAAAACGATTTCTTCTTTTCTAAATCAAACAATACAGAAAACTCTTTTTCGCATTTACGAATATCACGACTGTGAAAAATGACTCTCTTGTTTTCCCAAAATGTTTGTTTTATAGCATTGAAAGATTGTCTTAGATTTTCATATTCGTCTTCAGCAATTACTACCCCACATAAAAGAAAAACAGGAAAATCTGCATTTACAATTGTTAATCCGTGGTCTCCGCTTTCATCTATATAAAGGTAATATTTCATTTTTATTATTTTTATGCAACCCTTCAATTAATGGAACTTAGCTTTCTCTATAAACCGAAAACAGCAAAGGATGCGTCCGTAAAGGCGCATCCTTTGCTGCTGCAACGCTAATGTTGTTATTTAATCTATTTATGTTGTTGTTATGTCATTTTATACGTTTTAATATCGTTCAAATATATTGGGTTTTAATACATGTGGGAAAAGGAAAAGCTTAAAAGGGAAAGCTCTAATTTTTTTTCTCTACGCTACGGACTAACAAAGGTTGGTTGCAATATGAGGGAGGAAGGTGGGACAACTAGAGAAAGATGCCTAAAGACCATACAAATCAAGTACTAGTTAAAGGTCAACTAATGGTATAAACGGATGCAATAAGGGTATAAACCCATGAATTGACATTGCAAAACAGTGGATCTATGATGTCAAACAGTGAATCGATGATGTTAAAGTGTGTAATAATGATTGTAAAGTATGGATCGATGATTATAAACAGTGAATCGATGATTATAAAACATGCAATAATGATTGTAAACCATGGATCGATGATGTCAAACAGTGAATCGATGATTACAAAACATGCAATAATGATTGTAAAGTATGGATCGATGATGTCAAACAGTGAATCGATGATTATAAAACATGCAATAATGATTGTAAAGTATAGATCGATGATGTCAAACAGTGAATCGATGATTACAAAACATGCAATAATGATTGTAAAGTATAGATCGATGATGTCAAACAGTAGATCGATGATTATAAAACATGAATCGATGTTCTTCCAGCATGAAGGAATGATACTAAAATGGAATAGTATCCAGATAATCGAAAGATGGAAATGGGCGTAACAATCTATACTAGAGCAGCACAATGAAGAAGATGATCCCCAACAAATAGGATGGCCAATCTTTTTAGGTGGACGATTCACCACGCTGATGCTAACTATCCACATCTTACCACTTTCGTTTGGTATCCTTTTGTCCACCCCCTATATTTGTTGCATTCCCTATCGTATCACTAAATTGTATCACTAAATAATGTTTCGAAAGATGATTTTTCCTTTTCTGATTTATCTGTTAATGTCTTGCGGAAACACCACAACCAAAGCACCTGTGGTAAAACACTATGCAGGTATTGACACGACCTCTCACTTTACAGAACTTACCAAGAAGGAAAAAGAATATTACTATAATGCCATCACGCCATTGTACAAAAATGTACTCTTGCAAAGAGGATTCAATGGTGCCATACTAGCTGCAAAGAATGGAGACATCGTTTTTGAAGACTATCATGGCTACGCTAACTTCAGCACCAAAGAACCCATTACTGCCAGCACCACCTTTCACTTAGCATCTATATCCAAAACATTTACCGCAATGACTGTTTTGAGGTTGATGGATGAAGGAAAGATAAACCTGGAAGACAATGTAAAACTATACTTGCCTACCTTCCCCTACGAAGGTGTGACTGTAAAAGATTTATTGACACACAGAAGCGGATTGCCAAACTACCTTGAGTTTATGGAGGGTGGCAGAAGCTATCAATACGTTCGCAAACTAAATAAGCGCGGTAAAAGCATTTTGGTAAGAAGTGCAACAATCAATAGAAAAGGCTTTGAAGGATTAGCTACCAATCAGGATGTATTGGATTGGATGGCAGCAAAAAGACCAGCCATTGATGCCTACCCCAACCGAGTATTTAAATATTGTAATACCAACTATGTTCTGCTGGCACTTGTTGTAGAAAAAGTAACGGGCATTGCCTTCCCTCAGTTTATGAAGGACAGTGTTTTTACCCCGTTGGGCATGACAAATACTTTTATATTCACCAAGAAAGACATCCCCAACTTCAATCCTTCCTACATGGGAAAGACGCCACAAAGAGTAGAGAAGTTTGACTGTGTCTTTGGCGACAAATGTGTGTACAGTACAGTGAGAGATATGTTGCAATGGGACAAAGCCTTGTATCAGGGAAGTTTTGTTAGCAAGCCATCTCTTGAAATGGCATTCAAAGGTTACAGCAATGAACACCGTGGCGAACGTAATTACGGACTAGGCTGGCGCTTACTCCTTGGTCCGAACGAAACAATTGTCTACCACAATGGCTGGTGGCACGGAAACAATACGGTGTTTACCCGCCTCATAAAAGATAGTGCGACATTGATAGTCCTAGGTAATAAATTCAACAAAAGTATTTATGGTTCGAGAAGAATCACATCTGTTTTTAATGGCAAAATAGATACTACCAGCACGGAGGAATAGGAAATAGAAGCAAACTATGAAATATGAAGTATGAAATATAAGTTGCAGATCGTTCATAGTTCATACTTCATAGTTCATAGTTATTTATTCACCTCATTCGTAAAGTGAAACTTAATGTCGGGGTTGTTGGTTATCTCTGTATTCAGAAACCATTCGCTTTGCGCAAGATAAACAGGGTTACCATCTTTATCAGCAGCACTATTCTGTTGTTTGAAGCGAAGGAAGTCCTCTAACTTTTTACTATCAGTACTGGTCAACCAACAAGCTTTGTAGAAAGGCATCGTTCTGAACTCACATGCCGCACCATACTCTTGCAATAGACGGTATTGTATCACTTCAAATTGTAGATCTCCCACACAACCAATTATCTTTTTATTACCACCAAACTGCGTAAACAACTGCGCAACACCTTCATCTGTTAACTGACTAATGCCTTTCTCTAATTGCTTAGTCTTCATTGGGTCTTTGTTCACCAGCTCCTTAAATATCTCAGGAGAGAAAGTAGGAATACCTGTAAAGTAGAAGTTTTCTCCTTCGGTCAATGTATCTCCTATTTTAAAAGAACCCGTGTCAAACAAACCAACCACATCACCCGGATAGGCATCATCAATTACATCTTTACTACGTGCAAGGAAAGAATAAGGGTTACTGAAACGAATGTCCTTATCTAAACGAACGTGATGAAAATATTTATTACGCTCAAACCGTCCGCTACAAACACGCAAGAAAGCAATTCTATCTCTATGTTTAGGATCGAGGTTAGCGTGAATCTTAAAGATAAACCCACTGAATTTATCCTCTCCTACTTCCAACAAACGAACAGAGGTTTCTCTACTGCGTGGTACGGGCGCAATCTTGATAAAAGTATCTAGCATCTCTTGTACCCCGAAGTTATTAACGGCACTACCAAAGAATACAGGAGCGACCTTACCCGTTAGATAATCATCGTTTTTCAATTCTCCATAAACCCCATCTATCAATTCTACATCTTCACGCAGTTGACTAGCATCTCTATCTCCAATTTTGGCTTGGAGAATAGTATCACTCAAATCAGAAATAGCGAATGTTGTCTCCTCTTCTTCGCCCTTAGTACTAGCAGCAAATAAGCGAAGACTTTTGTTGGATAAATTATATACCCCTTTAAAATCCTTCCCACTATTAATGGGCCATGTCATCGGATGAAGTGTCAGTTTCAGTTCATTCTCTATCTCCTCCATCAGATAAAAAGGGTTCTTACCATCCCTATCCATCTTGTTCACGAAAACAATAACGGGCGTATCACGCATACGGCAAACTTCCATCAGCCTACGTGTCTGGTCTTCCACCCCGTTTACACTATCAATAACCAAGATGACAGAATCTACCGCAGTAAGGGTACGATAAGTATCTTCTGCAAAGTCCTTGTGACCAGGTGTATCCAAGAGGTTAATCAAGAATCCTTCATACTCAAAAGTCATCACACTGGTAGCCACACTGATACCACGTTGACGTTCAATTTCCATGAAGTCACTGGTGGCATGCTTCTTTATCTTATTACTCTTTACCGCACCTGCCGTTTGTATGGCACCTCCAAACAACAACAGCTTTTCAGTAAGTGTAGTCTTTCCCGCATCGGGGTGAGAGATAATGGCAAACGTTTTACGGCGGTTTATTTCCTTCTCAAATTTCATGTTACTAATTACTTCTACTAATATTTTTATAAAAAGACCTATAAAGCTGTTACGCTCTATAGGTCTCTTGAATAAACAAACCCTTATTTTTAATTTTAACCTAGTTACTTCATGAACTTTACTAAAGCCATCAGTCCGCCGATAATAGATATTATCTGAATAAAACTGGTGATATACATTGCTTTCATCATTTCATTTTTAGACTCCGCTAACCTCAATGAATTTATTTGTTCTTGCGACTTGAATTGTTCATCCATGTGTAATTGCAATGAAGATATGTCTTTACTCAACAATTCTTTTGTTTTACCAACAGTACTATTTGTTTCCTGCTTCACATAATCAATCAAAGTAGTAGCTTCTCTTTCCCCAACCTTTTCTTTAAGGAGCGTGAACAATTGTATGTCAGAAATTTCTATTGTCATTACTAATACTTTGTTCAATTGCTCTATCTCAAATTAAGACTTGTACAATTATCCGCAAATGTAACTTAAGCTTTATAAATTATCCATTATTAATTCTCAATTACACTTTGTTCCTTTTACTCCAACTTTGGCGCAAATCTAAGGTAGCAGGGTATTCTTTGTTCACTTCTAATGGCGGAGGATCGAAAAGAAAAGGAATTCTATTCTCTTTTATGTAGTGCTGCACACTCGCTAGTGCCTCTTTATTAGGTAAACTTTTAGGTTGCAAAATAATCTCAGAGATATGTTCCTGCAATGCTTCGGGCGTGAATCCTTGATTCCAGAAACGATTTACTCGTCTGGATTCTGCCTCATAGCTATTAACTGGGTAAGTATCATAACTTCTACCTCCTGGATGAGACACATAATAGGTACAACCACCAATGCTTCGTCCATTCCATACATCCACTATATCAAAAGTAAGCGGTGTATCTACGCCGATAGTCGGATGTAAGGCACTCGGTGGCTGCCATGCCCGATAACGGATACCACATACATATTCTCCTTTTATATCGGTTGCTCTGAGGGGAACTCTCGCTCCATTACACAAAAGAATGTAACGGGCGTCATTCATACCCGTTAGTTTTACCTGAACTCTTTCCAAAGAAGAATCCACAAAGCGGGCAGTGCCACTGCTACTCATTTCTTCGCCCAATACATTCCAAGGTTCAATACCCATTCTTATTTCTAAATCTACACCTTGCACTTTAATAGAACCATAATGAGGGAAACGGAATTCGAAGAATGGTTCGAACCAACTGATATCAAATGGATAATCAGCACCATTCAAGTCTTTTACCACTTGCTTTAAATCTTCCCGAACATAGTAAGGCAACATAAACTTATCGTGTAATTCAGTTCCCCAACGAACTAAGTCGTGTTTATATGGATTGTTCCAAAACATGGCTATCAATCCACGGATTAATATCATCTGCACCAGACTCATCTGTTTGTGAGGTGGCATATCAAACGCACGCATCTCCAAAATACCCAACCTTCCCGAGGAAGAATCAGGAGAGAATAATTTATCTATACAGAATTCAGCACGGTGCGTATTTCCTGTTAAGTCGGTTAATAAATGCCTGAACAATCTATCCACCATCCAGAAAGGAATGAATCCTCCTTCAGGTACCTGACTAAAGGCAATCTCCATTTCATAGAGTTTCTCATTCAAACCTTCATCAAAGCGAGGCGCCTGACTGGTTGGCCCAATGAAAGAACCTGAGAAAAGATAAGACAATCCCGGATGATGTTGCCAGTAAGTAATCAGACTTCGTAACACATCTGGACGACGAAGGATGGGACTATCACTTGGAATCGCTCCGCCAATGGCAATGTGGTTGCCGCCGCCAGTGCCCGTATGCCTTCCATCAATCATAAACTTCTCGGTACCTAAACGGGATAAGAAAGCTTGCTCGTATAGCGTATTGATATTGCTTTTTAGTTCATCCCAGTTTCTAGATGGATGAATGTTTACTTCAATTACACCCGGATCTGGCGAAACCACCATTCGTTCCATACGGTAATCTCTTGGTGGTTCATATCCTTCTATGCGTACTGGTATTTTCAAATTAGCAGCAGTAGCTTCAATAGAAGCAATCAAATCCAGATAATGCTCTACATAATCTACAGGAGGAATAAATATATAAACCATTCCGTCCCTTGCTTCAACGCACAAGCTTTTCTTGATGGTATAAACTTCAAATACAGGCTCATTACCTGCTGCTTTTTCCTCTTCTTTCTTGGGTTCAGCTTTCTTTACCCCTTCCTTTTCTTTGATACCTTTCTTAGCCTCAGCGTCTTTCTTACGTTCTTCTTCGTATTGTTTTAGTCTGTCGGGTGGTGCTTCGTGTACCGTTACTTCCCCATACCTACTTTCTATACTTGTGTGGTAATCTTCTAGTTCTGGCAAGTCCTCAAACAGACTTCTTTCTACTTGCTGAGGTTCTTTCTCTTTAGAAACAGCTGGCAAAGAATCCAACGGTAAACGTAAACCCACGGGCGAGTTACCAGGTATTAAATATAAATATGGTCTATTTAGTTGCCACTGACAGCTACGCCATTTCTGATTCCAATAGTTCCATTCCAATGGCAATACAAACCCTGTTGGATTTTCCAATCCTTTATCCAACAGTGTAGCCAACGTTCTTCGTTCAATACTATCTTTTATGTTGGCCTTTAATGGATCAACATTTACTGGTAATTTACCTTCTGTCCATAAGAAATAAAAAGTATCCTCAAAGGCAGGCATCACATTATCTGTATGAACTGCCAGGCGCTTTGCCAACTCCTTTGCTACTTTTTCAGCGTCCTTATAATTGTATTTCTTTTTATGGGTTTCTAATGCCATCAGGTCTTTATTCTTCCATACTGGCAACCCATCTTTTCTCCAGAACAATCCATATTGCCAACGTGGCAACGGCTCACCCGGATACCATTTACCCTGACCATAATGCAACATTCCATCTTTCCCAAACTGATCCCTCAATCTGAATATTAAGTCGTGCGCCAGATTGCGCTTATGCAAGCCATCTGCAGTTGTATTCCATTGTGGGTCTTCCATATCATCTACCGATACAAAAGTGGGCTCACCACCCATTGTCATGCGAACATCACCCGCCAATAAATCTGCATCAATCAGGTAACCTGTAGCATCAATGGCAGCCCATTGTTGATCAGTATATGGTTTTGTTACACGAGGATCTTCATGAATACGGGTAACGGTATTAGAGAAATCAAAGGTCGTTTCGCATTTATCAGTAGCGCCAACCACAGGGGCGGCACTGGTGTAATGCGGGGTACAAGCCAATGGAATATGACCTTCACCTGCAAATAATCCTGAGGTTGGATCTAAACCAATCCAACCGGCACCTGGAATATACACTTCAGTCCAGGCATGCAAATCGGTAAAATCTTGTTCTGGACCAGAAGGGCCATCCAATGATTTAATATCAGAAGTTAACTGAACTAAATAACCCGAAACAAACCTTGCAGCCAATCCTAGATGACGCAGTATTTGTACCAATAACCAAGCACTATCTCTACAAGAACCCAGTTTCTTTTCTAAGGTTTCCTCAGCAGTTTGCACACCTGCTTCCATCCGGATAGAGTAGTTAATATCTAGATAAACTTTTCTATTAATGAATACCAGAAAATCGTTGATGCTCATATTTGGTTCAACCTCCAAGTTTTCTAGCCAATCATTCAACAACTCGCCATCATCGGTTATTTCGAAGTAAGGAATCAGTTCCTTTTGAAGATGAGTTGCATACGTGAATGGAAACTTCTCGGCATATTCTTCTACAAAGAAATCGAAAGGATTAATCACTACCATCTCGGCAATAACTTCCACTTCCACACTCAATTCTGTAGTCTGTTCAGGAAAAACCACCCTTGCCTGATAGTTACCAAACGGGTCTTGTTGCCAGTTGATGAAATGATTCTTGGGAGAAATCTTAAAGGCATAAGCCTCAATGGGTGTTCGGGAATGTACTGCCGGGCGCAACCTGAAAATATGGGGCGACAAAGACACTGATCTGTCGTAACTGTAAGTAGTCTTGTGGTTGATTGCTACGCGTATAGCCATAATTGTTGTTTGTTTAACTCGTTTAAATGGCAGCTCAATCGTTGGGCTAAAGAAAGGCTTTTTTTATTAAACTAAAAAAAGTATTCTTATTATCAGGCAGTGGTTTAGGTTGTAGTTAGGGAATCTGCTTGTAAATATCCGGCTTCCTCTTCCTTAAGTCAACATCAATTGAAGGTGTAAAAGCTTTTAGGAAGTCTGTTTCATACCTAACTTGACTAGATGACTAGATAACTCTTTAGGAAGTCAAGTTAACACCCAACTTGACTAGATAACTCTTTAGGATACGTGTTTCTTGACCTCCTTGACTAGATAACTCTTTAGGATACGTGTTTCTTGAACTCCTTGACTAGATAACTCTTTAGGATGCGTGTTTCTTGACCTCCTTGACTAGATAACT
>CANGFK010000049.1 GCA_947452925.1 Chitinophagaceae bacterium
AACAATGTAAGCACCTACAAACAGTTCGATAACGGGTAATACAAATGCGTATAATAAACCTGCAAAAAGCAAGTAACGCATATTGCGGGGGAAAGACTTAAAGTGGTTTATTTCTGATGACAAGTTCATGATGCAGTTATTTTTTTATGGCAAAAAAGTTACAAAAAGCCGTAGAAGATTTATTCTACGGCTTTATTTGGAGTTTAAAAACGGCGCGATTAATAATAAGTAAGCTCTGAGTAGATTTCTTCCAAAGAAACTTCTGCATAGCAAACGGAAGTATCGGCAGCACCATAATACAACTTAACGGTATCCCCTTCTACCAAACAGCCACACAAGAAGATTACAGGCCCATAGAAACCCCACTTCTCATAAGAAGCTAACGGTTCCATAACTGGCTTGAAAGATTTTCCAATCACCTTGGTTGGATCGTCCTTATCCAACAATAAAGCACCTAGGCAATACCTGTCGTTTGCATCAGCAGCATGATAAATTTCTACCCATCCTTTTTCTGTCAAGAATGGAACGGCACTACAACCGATACGACCATTATCCCAATCAGTTTCATTTACGGAAACCAATTGTTTGTGGTTACCCCACTCAACAAGATTTGAAGATTCTGAAATCCAGATTTCTCTTTTCTTGTATTCAGCAGAAGCTGGGCGGCATAATGCCAAATATTTTCCGTTTCTTTTTTCTGGGAAGATGGCAACATCCTTATTATCAGGCGTGAAGATGACCCCCTTTCTTTCAAAGTTTTTGAAATCGGTAGTTGTAGCCAAACATGTGGTTACACCAACACTTGCGCAACAGCTATAGTTGATATAATAAACGCCATCAATCAAAGTGATACGAGGATCTTCGATTCCAAACTCTTCGTATTTGTTGGCAGGATACATAGCAGGCTTTTCCTCCACTACGAAGTTGATTCCGTCCTTACTTCTTGCGACACGAAGGTGAGAGATGGTAGTTAAGATTCTATCTCTTTTATCCGCTGGCTCAATTACACGAGGATCACTGAAATCTATTGTTGGGTCGTGTGCATCAAAAGTCTTCACCTCAACCTTTCCTGTGGCTTCGCTAAAATAAGGTGCCATCACAATGTTAGGATTTCTGTTGATAGGTGTTTCGGCAACACGTAACAACAACAATACATCTCCTTCAAATTCTGTAACACCACAATTCATGGTATAATGCACTTCAAAATCTTCTCTTGACGGCTTAATTTCATCTGGCAGAATCAATGGGTTCTGCGGACTCCTGAAAACTTTCATTTTTTTTGTTTTAATGTTAATTAATAATATATCTGTTGTTAACTATTTGTTGTTTTTACCACTAAGAACACTAGGAAAGTTATAAGTAATAGGTTGTAAGTTTTAAGTTATACGTCATTTGCATTTTCACTTTAAGCTACAAATTAAATAGCCAATCTTACTTATGAAATTCCATGTGTTCCTTGTGTTTCCCTTTGTGAACCTTGTGGTAAAATACTACTTCCACTCTGCTTTTCCGGGTGGTCTCATATCTCCATTCCCTTTTCTGCCTGTCAAATCATCGCCAAATTCTGCACGGGCTGATTCTGCTACTTTTTGCAATTCCTCCACTATCTCTGGGTATTGTTCTTTTACATCATATCGTTCACTTACGTCATTTGCCAAATCGTAAAGCGCAATTGAAATGTCTTTCTCTGTTGTTTTACCCGGAAAGGCATCTTTCCCTCTTGGTAATTCATCATAAGTCAATTGACTTTTGCAAGGCAGAACAAGTTTCCAATTATCTCGCCTCACCGCTTTCAAATCATTTTTATTGTAGAAATAATAAAAGTATTTTCTGGGAGATGCACTCATATCACCTCTCAATAAAGGGATGATATCAACCCCGTCTATTTTGTGTTCGGGCAATTTCGCCCCTACTATGTTCGCCAAAGTGGGGTAAATATCAATGGTAGAAGTCAACTGATTGCAAATAACACCCGCAGGTATGGTTCCCTTCCATCGCATCAAGCAAGGCACACGAGAACCACCTTCATATACCGTCATCTTACCTTCTCTAAATCCTCCACCTGAACCTGCATGGTTACCATATTTCAACCAAGGTCCATTATCACTTGTGAAGATGACCAACGTATTTTCTTCAATACCTTTCTTTTTCAATGCCTTCATTACCTCGCCAATAGACCAATCTACTTCCATCATCACATCGCCATATAAACCTTGTTTGCTCTTTCCCTTAAACTTATCGGAAACCGCCAAAGGAACATGTGGCATGGAATGAGCGAGATATAAAAAGAAAGGTTTCCCATCAGACTTATCTATATAATTAACCGCTCTCTCGGTATAAAGAGTGGTGAGTTGTTCTTCGTCCTTCAAGCTGCGCATCACCTGAACAGTTTCATTTCCTTCTATCAAAGGCAAGGGCAAATCTTTGTATTTCCCTTTAATTGGGTCTTCGGGATGAATCTTTCCATCAAAACCTACCAACCACATATCGTTTGAATAAGGGAGACCATAATACTCGTCAAAGCCTTGCTGCATAGGCATCAAGGATTTTGCATCCCCCAAATGCCATTTACCAATCATAGCGGTTTTGTAGCCTTTAGATTTTAGCATCCGAGCTATATTAAACTCAGCTGGGTTTAATCCAATAGGCGAATGTGGCATGACAGCACCATACAATCCAATCCTATTTGGGTAGCAACCGGTTAACAATGCCGCCCTAGATGCAGTACAAACTGGCTGACCCACCAAGAAATCCGTAAACCGCATTCCTTCATTTGCCAATTTATCGATGTGCGGCGTTTGAAAATTTAATGCACCCGTTACTGCAAGGTCACCGTAGCCCATATCATCCATCAAAATGATAATTACATTAGGCGTTTTAGAAATAGGTTTATTGCTTATCTCCTGCGAATAAACCCTATTGCATAAAGCAATAATCGCGGCTAAAATGACTATACTTTTCTTACTCATTTACTTTTTCTACTTTTAAAAGAACGTATATTCTCACTTGTCAAATCTCAATTATCAATTCACTTCTACCACTCCGGGTTTTGTGTTAATTTCGGATTTACGGCCGTTTCATTAGCAGGTATAGGGAACAACATGTATTTTCTATCGAAAGGGATGATGTTACTCGCTTCAGTTCTCCCTGTAGACCATACCTTGTTTTTATAAACTGGCAACCCTGATGTTAATGTAGGCAAGAATGTACCAAATTGATATTGATACATGGTTTGTGCATTATCCGAATAACGCATCCTTACCAAATCGAACCATCGGTTCATCTCCCCCACAAACTCTAAACCCCGCTCATCAAATATTTTCATCCGCATGGCTTCCTTGGTGGGCACTGCGGCAGCAGTCAAATCAACAGGGTAAGTATGGGCAACTCCATTTGCTTTTCTTGCTCGTTGTCTTACCAAATTAAAGGCCACCAATGAAGTTGTTGTAGGGCCATTCATTTCATTTTCTGCTTCTGCCAAAATCAAATAGATTTCTGAGTACCTCAATAAGAACAAATCATTGGCATTATCACCTGAAGCAACTCCATTGGGGTCAATATATTTATTGATGTACGGTTGACTTTCACACAAATAATAATTGGATGCAGGGCCAGGTTTATAAGGATAGGTTACACAGGTCAATCCGTTGCTAGCATTTGTACTTGATTGTATCCAACTAGTCAAAAAACTTGTTTGCACCCTGTAATCAGTATCCTTTACATTCGCATAGTCTGCGGCAGAGGGAAATGCTGAAACATTGGTGTATTTATCATAAAACCAAGGATGTACCTTGATATATCCTAAGCCATTATGATTAGGCAAACGACCACTGATATTACTCCTAGAAAGAGGATTAAAAGCAGTTGCAAACCCATTTCCATTACTAGTAACATCGGTAACAGTATAATCGCGGGTATAAGAAATTCCGAATAGTACTTCGTTATATGCATTTGTCTTGTTGTTTACATCCCAGAGTTTAGCGAAGTCACTAAGTAAAATATACTGATTTGAATTGATTACAGCAGTAGCTGCGATCTTTGCACTGTCATAATATTTTTGTGCCTCAGACGGCCTGTTGTTTAAATCTAGGTAGTTAGCAAAATTAAGATATGCCTTAGCCAAAAAACCTTGTGCTGCCCCTTGTGTAGCACGATTATATTGAGAAGTAGGCTGGGCACTTCTTAAAGGAAGAACTGTTACCCCTTCTGAAAAATCTGAGAAAATAAGCTGATAGACAGAATCAACAGAACTACGGGGAACTTGAAAGTTGGTTTGATAATTAACCACCGAAGTGATAAGTGGAACGCCCCCAAAATATTGAACCAAATAAAAATAGCTAAGCCCCCTTAAGAATTTTCCTTCCGCCCTAGCTTTAGCTTTATATGAAGGTGATAAACTAGTTAATGAATTAGAATAACCAATTACTGCATTTGCATTTGATATGGCACTATAATACCTAGACCATATACTAGCTACATCGCCAATTCCAGAATTAAGGGTAGTTTTTGTTCCCCAAATGCTACTACTTGCACCTTGAATTGATGACAAATCATCTGCATAAGGACAAACTACATAAGGGAATTGTGCTTTAAAACCATTCCAAGCTGTAAATTGACTATAAACGCCGATAATAGCAACTTCTACATCCGATTGTGTTTTTACATCGGTCGTAGTTTGTGTATCATAAATCTGTTGGTCAATTTTAGTACAGGCATTTAGAAAAAAAAGAAAAGAAACAACTACTATTTTTATATGTATATTTTTCATTTGCATTAATTTGAAGGAAGAATAAAACTGGTTCACCAATTATACATTAGTTACAACTTCATATTTGCCCCAACAGAAAATGTTCTTACCTGAGGGTAAGTACCGTTATCTACACCAGGGGTAAGTGGATTATTATAATTTGTATTTACTTCAGGGTCGTAACCAGTATATTTTGTTATGGTAAACAAATTGGTCGCAGATATAAACACCTTAACACTTTTTATCATTTTAAAATTCCCTAGTGGAATATTATAATCCAATACCATACTCTTTAATCGGATATAAGAACCATCCTCAATTAAAAAATCGGAGAATCTTCCATTGAAATAAGAACCATAAGCCCTTGCACTTGGATAGTAATTACTCGTGCCTGGACCTGTCCAACGACCATTATAGGACGCTTGAGAAATATTTGTCAGATTAGAAGGCACCACAGTCATGGCATCCAATCGATAACGATTCAAATTAGCTTTTTGATTGCCAATATGTCCTTGTATAGAAATGGAAAGCCTGAAATTCTTGTATTCAAAAGTATTGTTGATTCCAAAGATATACTTAGGATTAGCGTTGCCAATGATGCTACGGTCGTCTGCAGTTAGCTGACCATCTCCATTTACATCAACAAATTTCAAATCGCCTGGGTGAGCCGTACTTGCCTCGGGACCTGCGGCAACTTCTGCTGCGGTTTGATAAACACCTCTAACCTTGTAACCATAAAAAGAACCAATAGGATTACCTAACTGGGTCACGTGGATTGGTTGTCCTAACAAATTGCCTGCACCCAAATAGTTACTGCCAAATATTTTTCCATCAGAACCCAAAGCCCCCATACTTACCATCTTGTTGGTGTTAAAGGAAATATTTGCTGAGATATTCCATTTAAATTTCTTTTCTAGAATCCTTGCATTCAATTCTATTTCAAGCCCTTTATTTTCAACTTCTCCTGTATTTGTTGTCAATATCCCAAATCCAGAAGTAGTCGGTATCGGTAAAGTAATCAGTAGGTTGCTTGTATTCTTTTTATATAGATTTACCTCAAGTGAAATTTTGTCTTTTAGTATTCCGAACTCTGTTCCAAAATTAACTTGACGAGTGTTCTCCCAACCCAAAGATGGATTGGCAATGTTATTAAGTACTTGACCATTCAAAATTGTCCCTCCTATTACTGTACGCTGAGGAATAATTTGTGCACTTGTTTGACCAATAGCTACTGTCTGATTTCCAGAAAGTCCATAGCTTGCTCTAACATTCAATGTACTTATCCAAGTAATTTTTTTTATGAATGACTCCCTGTTTATACTCCACCTGAATGCAGCAGAAGGGAAAAAAGCCCATTGATGACCTGGCGCTAATCGTGAAGAACCATCATCCCTTCCAGTCAATGTAAAGAAGTATTTATCCTTTAGGGTATAATTTACCCTGCCCAAAAATGAAGAAAGTTGATATTCACTATGATAAGTGATAGGAATTGTACTTATCTGACCTTGCTGAAATCCATAAAAGCCAAGATCATAATTTGATGGAAACCCTTGTGCAGAAGTAGCATTTTCATCAGAAGTCCATTGTTGATAAGTAGTGCCAACTACAGCATTGATGTTATGTATCCCAAAACGTCTATTATAATTAACCGTAAATTCACCAAGATAATTAAACCGGTTTTGTTGATTTTGATAAGCATAACCATTTGCCTGATTGCCAACATAAGTACCAAGAGGATAATAAGTTCGTCGTGTAGTTTGGGTATAATTGCCACCCACATTTGTGTTGACGCTAAAATAATTATCAATCTTATAGGTTGCTCTGATATTACTGAAGAAGACTGCATTGGAGAATACATCCTGAACTAGGTCTGTGACAGTTAATGGATTAGTTGTACCACCGCTTTGAATGATTGCCCCAGTTGAGTCAAAAGGAATAAAAAATGGAGGAGCAAGAAGTGCAGATGTAATGATACTTGCGGATGTTTCGCCCGTTGCTATTCCATTAACACCACCTTTTTGAGTTGATTTACTTCCATTAATATTCATTGACAGTTTCAACTTATTAGAGACTTCCCTATCCAAATTTAATCGAATCCCCCCCTTCTTCATACTTGAATTATGAATAATCCCTTCGATGCTTGTATAGTTTCCAATGAGAGAGTATTTTGTTTTATCATCGGCACCAGATAGCCCAATTTGCAAATCATTAGAAATACCTTGACGGAAAACTTCGTCCTGCCAATTATGGGTTATCTGAGAATCTTTGGCAATAGCTTGAGCAGTTAAGGGGTTTGCAACAGTTTTGTATGGATTGGATACTGCTTCGGCTACATAATTCAAAAAGTCTTTTGAGTTGAGAACAGCCAACTGTTTAATTGACCTACTCACATCTGTTCGATAATTCACTTCCAATATATCCCTTCCTTTCTTACCTCTCTTGGTAGAAATCAAAACAACTCCATTTGCACCTCTTGAACCATAAATGGCAGTAGAAGATGCATCCTTCAATATCTCTATACTCTCTATTTCATTTGGATTAAGACTAGCTAAAGGATTTACAGGCGGGGTTCCTATTGCTTGCCCATTACCCCCTGTTGTAAGGCTTCCTGTTCCTGCATCTACAGGATAGCCATCAATGACATATAAAGGCTGATTGTTGCTAGTTGAATTACCTCCCCTTATCAAAAAACTAAACCCAGCACCTGGACCACCATTAGCAGACTGAACTTCTACACCTGAAACTCGCCCTTGAATTAATTGCTCTACAGAAGAAACAGGTCTTTCTTCAGAACCTTCAGTTTTTATCTTGGAAACCGAACCAGTCAAATCGCTTTTCTTAACTGTTCCATATCCAATAACAACTACTTCCTCAGGCTTTACATCTGACTTTGGGTTAAGTTTTATTACTAATTCTGTTGCTCTTGATACTTTTGTCTGCGTTTGCTCAAATGCTACAAACGAAAAAAAAAGGATTCCTCCTTTCGCTGGAACTGAAATAGAAAAACGACCGTCTTTATCAGTTTGTGTCCCCTTTACAGTTGCTATCAACAAAACTGAAGCTCCTTCAAGTGGTTTACCCTTTTCATCGGTGACTAGCCCTGTAACTAAAAAAGGCTTTCCGGGTGGCTCGGAATTGTTATTAGTAGTTGTCTTTTCTTTTATGATTATATTTTTACCAGAAATGGTGTAACCTAAAGTAGTATTCTTAAACAGTGCATCCAAAACTTCTGCAATGTCTAAATTCTCTACCTTTAAATCAATAGGCTTTATTTTCTCAACCTGTACTTTGGCGTAAATGAATGAATAACTTGACTTGTTTTCAATTTCTTTAAAAACCTGCTGAACAGTTTTATTCTTTACATCCAAACTGATTTTCTGCCCATACACATTACTAGTAATAGTAAAGAAAAAAACAAATGTTAGGGGAATAAATAGCTTTCTGCTACTAATAGACAATGGAGCAAAGTAACTTTTTTTGCCAAAAAAGTTCATCAAAAATTTGTATCGCATATCTTGCAATCGTTTTTATTAATTATTTATTTGAGTACCAACCGTATTCTTACAAAAGGGTTAACAAAAACTTTTTCCGCTCTGTCTCGTACACAGGGCGGTTTTGTTTTTGTTGACCACAAAGCCGACCAATAACAACCTACTTCATAACTGTTATTTTATTACCTTCAATTTTAAAATGAACTAGATTGGTTAGTTCTAGTTTTTTCAAGAACTCTGATACATTTATGTTTCTATCCATTTTGGCATAAAACTCATAGTTTATATCATCCTTGAACTCAACCTCTACGTTATAATATTTCTCTATCTGTCGCATAATGCTTTTCAATTCAGTTCCTTTAAAATAGAATTGACCATTTTTCCATGACATTACTTCCTCTAAATCAATGTTGGTAATTAAACTAATTTTATCTTTTGTAACAACCACTTGCTCTCCTGGTTTCAATCTTGCAGTGTTATTTCCTTTCAATACATTTACACTTCCTTCCAATAAAGTAACTTTTATATTGCTTTCATCTTGGTAAGTATTCACATTAAAATGAGTTCCTAATACCCTAACCGTTATATCATCGTGAGAAACATAAAAAGGCTTTGATGCATTATGAGCAACTTCAAAATAAGCCTCTCCGGTAATGGATACTTTTCTTTCTGAACCTATAAAAGCAGTAGGAAAAGTAACAGATGAAGCTGCATTTAACCAAACTAAGCTACCATCTGAAAGTACTAATCTAATTGGTTTACTTCCTTTTGGCAAACTCATGGTATTGTAAGATATGGAATTTGTTTTGGCAGATTCACTGTAAACAATTTCTCCCAGTTCATTCTTTGCTACTTTTACTGTTCCTTCAGTAGCTAATATTCCTTTACCAACAGAATCAAGTTGAATTTTTTGTCCATTTGCAAGTGTTAACACAGCATTGGTACTCTTTGGAGGAGCAATATCAAGAGGACCAACTCTTTTCTCTATTCCTGTAATCCCTCTTTCAGCATTTCTGTTACTAGAGAATAAAAAATAAAGATTGGTTATAAATGAAAAAATTATAACGGCCGCAGCAACATAGCGGAGCGGCTTATTGTTTTTAATGAAATCGAGAATTACAACCTTGGCATTTTTTCTATCTGAATTTCTATGCAACCCAATTCTTGCTTGGATGATAGCTCTTATTTTAGTATAGTTCAGATTTTCATTAGTTGTGTTTTCGATAGAATTGGTATTATCCCAATGTTTAGCCATCCATTTACTAATGAGTTCATCATTATTTGGATTTAGTAACCAAGCTTCAACTTCCTGCTTCTCCAGATCGGAACAGTCATTATTGAGAAATCTATTTAACAGGTTAATATCCATTATTTATTCTTTACTATTAACTAAAAGACGGAGAAACATTGTGCTACCCCTATTATAATCTGTGAATTATGCTAAAAACAATAAAAAAAATAAAATCAGACTGTTTAAAGTATTCTTTTAGAGAAAAAAGAGCCGATGTCATTTGGTTTTCGACCGTTTTAACAGAGATATTCAACCGCTCAGAAATCTGCTTGTTGGTAAGTCCTTCGTGCCTACTTAAAATAAAAACCTCTTTTCTTTTAGGAGGCATTAATTCAAGTGCTTTATTATAGATTAACTCAAATTCATGCCTATTTATCAAATCTTCTGAAGTGAGCGATGAAGGCTTGGTATCACTGGGATACTCGTTTTGCACAGAAATCTTATGTTTAGTTTTTGTTAATCTAAAGTGATCAATCACCACCCTGTGCGCCATGGTAAAAATAAACCCGTCAGCAGAAGTAACACTTTTAAGCATCTCCCTCTTTTCCCAAAGCTTAATGAAAACTATTTGAGTTAAATCTTCGGCTTCTGTTTTATCCTTGATAAACTTTAAAATGAAATTATAAACTTTCTTCAGATACAAGTCGAAAAAAGACATGAATGCAACCTCATCATTGTTACTTATTCTTGCAAACAAATCGTTTAATTCAACCATCAATATCTTTAGATTCAATTTTTTAGATATAGTTACTTTTTATATCGAAGATTTTTCCTTGTACCTACTCTATACCCCTATTGATTCTAGTAACAAATGTAGTTATATCTAATTTACACATTAGTTTTTTTACAGTACGCATATTAGTTTAGAAGACGTAAAAAATCAACACTGCCCCTATTTGGTATATAAATAAATTTCGTTTTTTTTCTTGTTTGTGTTCCCATTCGCCGTTAATATTCAATAGAAAGGTTATTCACTCAAGTTACGCAGTATAATTCACAAATATAAAAAAACCACATAGCCACAGTAGGCACATAGATTTTATTAGTTTAGAGTAGAAAACATAGAAAAAAACTTCACTTTTTAATACTCTAGGTCTATGTGACTTACTATGTAACTTCTTTAAAAAAGATGTTGGTCAATGCTACGAAGTAGCATTTTCTATGTGCTCTTTTTTAAAATCTTAAAAGGAAAACTATGTTTCCTATGTACCTATGATACCTATGATACCTATGTGTTTAAGATTTTTACTTCTCCATAAGTTGTATAACTTGGAAACTTTAGCCCCTAATTTATTACTTAAAGTGCAACGTTTTGTTTCCTAATATTCTATTTCTATGTGGCTACTGTGGCTATGTGGTAGATTATTCTTTGTAAAATGAGGCTGTTGATAAATGTGCGTAAGTTCGGTTATTCATTAAATAATCACCTCAATTACTCCGACGACAAACACAATTAGGTAGCCACCTAAAAGTAGTTGAAGCCCACCTAATTCAATTAGGTGCGCACCTAAACAAAAAAGGTAGTCACCTGAAAGAAGCTGAAGAGCTCCTAAAACAAAGAGAGTATAGACAAAGGAGTAATGGCATCAATTATAAAGCTAAGAATCTAAAGTAAATAAATAGCAGAGTAGGGGTTTCAAACAGTATTACCGTCTTATGCCTTTGAAACGTAAGATTGCTGAAAATGGAAATATCCCTTTTAATAAAAAATGTTTACAGAGGTTATAAATCCAATTCCAATTGGGTTGGCTTAACTGTATTCTTATTTATGTTAGGTTTCTTTTTTACTAATTCTATTTCTGGACAAACGACCTACACATGGAATGGCACAATCAATAATTGGAACACTACCAACTGGTCAAAAACGGGTACAACAACTTCCAATACATTTCCCCAGACATCCACTGATATAGTAGTTATTTCTTCGGGTACTGTCACTATCAGTTCGGGCAGTTTTACCATAAACAGGTTAACAATAAGCAACACAGCTTCTACTCAAGGGAATCTTACGATTAGTTCTGGCGCATCGCTTACAATTAATGGAACAGGAACTACAACTACGCACGCAGTTTCGATAGCAGGGGGCAATATTAATAATGGGGGTACATTAACCATTACCACATCCGCTACCGGTGCAGGTTTTGGGATTATATTTAATAATGCCACCAATACAACAGTTACAACGGGTTACAGTGGTTCTGGAACGCTAAATATTAATACTTCAGCAGGAAACGCTAGTAGCGGTGGTATTTTGTTTAATAATACCTCAGCAATAGCTTCAGCCGCCAATTATCCAACTGTATTATTTAATGGCACTACCAATTTTACTTTGGCAAACGGTGCCGCTGCTATTAGTGTTGCAACTGGGAGTACAAGTGGTGTTGTAGGTGGCACAGGATTTACGTTGGGTTCATTAGGATCTGGGGTTACTTACGGATTGATTAATCTACAAGGAGGAGGCAGTAGCCTTACCATCAATTCTGAAACAACCCTTACTTGCTATGCAAATTCCTCTTCTTTAAATGTTGTTCAAATTGCACCAGCATCAGGGAATGCTACATTTACCAATAATGGCACTATCAATGTAAATGGTACTTGTAAAACAGCCATTTATTTAACCAATGCCTCTACAGGTACTTGTTACTTTACAAATGCAGGTACTGTTACTGCCAATGTAGCATCGGCTACAACTTTTGTTGGGGCTTTATACCTGTTTGCATCTGCTGCAAATGCAAGTTTTACTCTTACCAATATTGGCACATTGAATTTAACCAATTCTGCGAGTGGTACTAGTATTGGATACGGCTTTTTTGTTGCTTCTTCAAACACGCCTTCTGTTTCAATATCAAATAGTGGAACAATAAATTCCACCGGGAATCAGCCATTTTATGGTGGAGCACAAAATATCACAACAATAACGAATACTAATACGGGTGTAATTAACACCAACTACGACATCCAAAGAATGACCGTAACCAATAACGGCATTATGTCATTTGTAAACAATGCTAATGCTTCAACTTCAGCAATAGGTACTACTTCAACAGTAACCAATAATGGAACCATCAACACCAATACAAGTACAGCATATCTCTATTCAATCCCAGGATTGACAAATGGTGCAAGTGGCATTATTGCCCCAGGCGGCACAGGATATGGCATAGCAGATATAAATACTTCGGGTAC
>CANGFK010000050.1 GCA_947452925.1 Chitinophagaceae bacterium
CTTGCTAACCTAAAATATGAAGAACATTTATACACCACTAACGCATCGATAGTGATTGTAAATGAAAGTCTTATCCTAAAAGAGCCTGTAGCAGCCACACTGCTTCGTGTGCCAGATGCTTACTCTGCTTTTGCCACTTTATTAATTAAGTATGAAGAGATTGCTAGTCAAAAACTGACGGGCATTCAAGAGCCTGCTTTTATTGCAAAGTCTGCTAAAATTGGCAACAATGTGTTTGTTGCTGCCTTTGCTTATATTAGCGATAACGTGGTGATTGGCAATAATGTGAAGCTATATTCTGGAGTTGTGATTGGCAATAACGTTACCATTGGAGACAACACTGTTTTGCACGCAGGAGTAAAAGTGTATCATAATTGTGTTATTGGCGCCAATGCTACAATTCATGCAGGAAGCGTCATTGGCAGTGATGGCTTTGGCTTTGCTCCCCTCACCGATGGCAGCTACAAAAAAATCCCGCAGATTGGCAATGTAATTATTGAGGACTATGTGGAGATTGGTGCCAACGTCACCATCGACAGGGCAACTATGGGTTCTACCATTATCAAAAAAGGGGTTAAGCTAGATAACCTCATACAGATTGCCCACAATGTAGAAATAGGAGAACACACGGTGATGGCAGCACAAGTAGGTGTGAGTGGTAGTGCCAAGATAGGTAGCAATGTGATGATTGGTGGTCAAGCTGGTATTGCGGGGCATATAAGTGTAGCAGATGGCACAAAAATTAATGGCAAGAGTGGCGTAGCAAAAACAATTACAACCCCCAATACATCAGTAACTGGTAATCCTGCCGAAAGTTATATCTCCATGAAAAAGGCTGAAGCTATCTTTAGAAATTTACCCGCTCTGGAAAAAAGAATTCAAGAGCTGGAAAAGAAATTAGCTGACAAACAATAAGGCACAATCGTAAATTAATCCTTAATTAAGCTTCTATATGAAATTCTTTTTGGTGTTATTAGCAATCATCGTTTCATTTTCCTCCTGTTTCACCTACAAACAAAACATAGGTAAGGGGATTGCATTGTCCCAAACAAAGGATACCACCAAGGTTACTCCTAAGACGATAAGCGTGAGCAAGAAAAGATGGTATTTACTTTGGGGATTATCTCCATTAAATACGGTTGACACCAAAAAGATGGCAAAGGGCGCTACCAATTACACCATCAAACAACGGATTTCTATTTCTGATATGCTATTAAGTCTGCCAACAGCTTTTTTTCTTTCCTCACAAACGGTGACAGTAAAAAAACTAGCTCCCACTAACAGTCCCGTCAAAAGACCCTCTCCTATTTCAAAGTAATTGATCGCCGCCGATGTTGGTGTTCTTCACCAACATCATCAATAGAACAATTATACAATCATCCCTTTACAAATATATTACTCTAGCTATCGTTCGCCGTCGCCGTTGTTGGTGTTCTTCACCAACAACAATAAACATATCTTTATGCCTCAGGAGTTTCGTCGCCGATGTTGGTGTTCTTCACCAACAACAATAAACATATCTTTATACCTCAGGAGTTTTGTTGTTGCCGTTGGTGTTCTTCACCAACATCATCAATAGAACAATTATCCAATCATTCCTTTACAAATATATAGGACTCTAGCTATCGTTGTTGGTGAAGAACATCAACAACGGCAAGAGAAGAACCCCAATACACAATCACATTTCATTCTTCCAAAATAATAAAATCCTTTCTAAAGAATCAACCACTAATCACTAATAACTAATTATTCTTTTCTAGAAAAGTAAGGCTTTAAACATACCTTTATGCCTCAGGAGTTTTGGATAAGCCTTGGTTCGGCTATACAAATCTTCGCTAATCTACTACTTGCATCGCCAACCATACTAATAGAACCCAGTACAAACATCCACGCAAAGCAGTCTCTCTGCATATTTTTTGAGTAAGAAGCATTAAAGTACATGTTAAAGTCAAAAACAGAAAAGTAGTAAGCAAAAGTCGTCATGTAATGAGCAAGAACTGACGCGTAATAAGCAATAAAGCTTATGTAATGAGCAAGAACAGGCGCACAATAAGCATTAAAGCCCATGTAATGAGCAAGAACAGACACACAATAAGCACTAAACCTCATGTAATAAGCAAGAACAGACATGTTACATTGATAAACAGACAAAGAAGCACGATTTTAGCATAACTTAACGCTCATAACAGGGGTATCATCAACAAAAACAGGTACATTAATCGTTTAAAAGGTAGTAACATGAATAATAGACAAGAATCTAGCATGGCTAGAGATAATGGATTGTGTACTTTTCTTGCAGATAATGCGCTAGAATATGCAGGAGATGCTGCCTTCGAAGCTATTGTTATCAAAACAACTGCCGACTATGCACATACCAAGCAAGCTGCTGCCGATGCTGCCGCCGACAACACTGGTTATAGCCTTAATAAAGTCATTGCCAGAGATGCGGCAAGTATTTCTGCCAGTCAATTGTGTGCCAGCAGTCAGGTGAAGTTAGATCTGTTAGAAAACACAATCGTGTCAGAGTCATTGAATGCTGCTGTCAGCTTCTATTCTCACGTATCAGATACTTTATCGGCAAGCCGCCTGCAGAATGTTCACGATGTAATGAGTGACAACCAATTATTGATTACCGATGATTATGTTACAGTAGCTCAATTGGCAGCCCTGCAAACAAAAATAACCAACTACACAAAATTGAGTGGCAGCACAACATCCGTCAATGCCACTGCACCAGTAAAAACACAAGAATTGGCAAAAGCCATCCGCTCAGGAGCTACCAATGTGGTGAACATAATGAAGTTGGCAAGAAAATATATAACAACAAATCCCACATTTCATGATGAATTAGCGAAGGTGTGTAAGATTCCAGCACTAGCAGTTCGCCACACACCAGTCATCATTACCGTTACTGCAGAGGCAACAGATACAGCATTAACAGATGTGCATGGCACACTTTCAAAAACAAAGGATTTAGGAGTAAGTACGTCTGCGGGCATCATCACCTATACAAATGTATCTGCAGGGACAGCCATTGCAACTTGTTCGCTAGA
The DNA here is from genome assembly GCA_947452925.1 of Chitinophagaceae bacterium. Taxonomy (GTDB): domain Bacteria; phylum Bacteroidota; class Bacteroidia; order Chitinophagales; family Chitinophagaceae; genus Parasediminibacterium. The sequence continues at coordinate 3,054 of CANGFK010000050.1, forward strand.
TGGCTACATCACATGCGTAAAGACAGTGAAAATAAAAAGAGGAAAAACAAATGAATTTACTTTTGCATTGGTGGCTGGAACCATGACTAGCGAAATGGAAGTAGCAATAGCAGCAAGAATCAAAGCGTTTACTACTACTCAGGAAGCCAAAAAAGTAGCAAAAATGGCCAAGGCAAAATTGAGAAAGGAAGCTAAGAAGGCAAAAGCAAAGTTGTAAATTTTGTTTTATTCATTTTTATAACAAAAAGCCCTTGAAACTTTCGCTTCAAGGGCTTTTTTATTGTATTAATCACTCTACAATACAATCTCATTTTCTGCCATCATCTTCCTCAAATTCAACAAGGCATAGCGCATACGCCCTAGTGCAGTATTGATGCTGGTATTGGTGACAGCTGCAATCTCCTTGAAACTCATATCGGCAAAATGACGTAAAACAATCACTTCGCGTTGTTCGGTTGGTAAGAAATCTAGCATCTGCCTCACTTTTTGGTGGCTCTGATTTTGCATTAGTTTGGCATCGGCATAATTGCCGACATCCCCAATACTTTCAAATATGTCTCGGTCGTCGCTAGCTACATTGTTGGTGTATTTTACTTTTCTAAAATGATCCACACACAGGTTATGTGCTACCCTCAATGCCCAATGAATAAATTTTCCTTCTTCTTTGTAGCGATTGCTACGTAATGTGTCGATGATTTTAATGAATGCTTCTTGAAACAGATCCTCCGCAAGATGCGTATCCTTCACCATATAGAGTATGGTGCTGAAGATGGTGTCTTTGTAGCGATGGATTAATGCTTCCAAAGCCGTATTGTCACCTTTTTGAAATACGCTTATAAGTTGCGTATCGGATGCTGTAGCAAACGCCTTCATAACTACGGGTTTATGTATAATTTAAATCAACCAAAACGAGGATAATGGACGCAGATAACCATAACAGACTTTGCCAGATACAATTATTCTGATGTAATATTATAATCTTTTATTTTTACAATATCCTTTTATTGCAATTGTTAAAAAGTATTTTAGAGGTTTTGGGGTTATACACAAAAAGAAGGGGTAAAATAGGCTAAAAGCCTCTGTTTATGGCACTTTCAGCGTAATGGGTTGAATTGCAGGATTAATCAACTCATTATTTAACACTTACCTACTTCATTTCTTATTCAGAGCCTCAGTGGCAATTATGTTCTCCACTAAGTGTAGTTTTGTTGCAACAGCGGCACTGAAAAAGAGGGTTAATTTATTTTTCTAAACATAAGTCAGCAGCTTCTGTTTATTATTGCTACACAATGAAAAAATTAGAAACAAATACATTGACAGAACAACAGACAGCAAGCGAGAAGCTGGAAGCAAATGCGTTGCCAGCACATACTAATAATATTCTGGTAAAAGGTGCCAGAACGCATAATCTAAAGAATGTAACGGTGGAGTTTCCCCGCAATCAGTTTATTGTGGTGACAGGGGTAAGTGGAAGTGGTAAATCGTCCCTTACTATCGATACTTTATTTGCCGAAGGTCAACGCCGCTATGCAGAAAGCTTGAGCTCTTACGCCCGTCAGTTTATGGCGCGGATGGTAAAGCCCGATGTAGATTATATAAAGGGTCTGTGCCCTGCCATTGCTATCGAGCAAAAAGTAATTACCCGTACCCCTCGAAGTACGGTGGGAAGTATGACGGAGATATATGATTACCTGCGTTTGTTGTATGCACGGGTGGGTAAAACCATTTCGCCCATTAGTGGCAAAGAAGTAAAGAAAGATGATGTGCAGGATGTGGTGAAAGCTATTCAGCAACTGGAACATGGACGTAGAGTTTTTATTATTGTTCAATTTAAACAACATGCCAACAGAGAGATTCGGGAGGAACTAAACATTCTCATTACAAAGGGTTTTAGCCGTATGGCAGTGCCTAACGCAGAGAAGGACGGTGCATTGGAACCTGTGCGTATAGAAGAATTGTTGGAACTGACTGATGCTGAACTAAAGAAGAAAGTTACTAGCAACAATAAGAAAGCTGCATTCTATACTTTGGTAGATCGTATTGTAACGAAAGAGTTTGATGAAGATGATATACACCGTTTGAGTGATTCTGCAGGACTTGCTTTTTATGAGGGTGAAGGAGAAATGTACCTTGAATTGGATGGAAAAGAAATATTGCACTACAGTAATAAGTTTGAATTGGACGGTATTCAGTTCGAAGAACCTGTGCCGAATCTATTCTCATTCAACAATCCTTATGGAGCTTGCCCTACCTGCGAAGGTTTTAGTCTGGTGTTAGGAATAGATGAAGATTTGGTTATTCCAGATAAAAGACTGAGTGTGTATGAAGGTGCTGTGGCGTGTTGGCGTGGCGAAAAGATGAGCGAATGGAAGGATGCGTTTATGCGTGGTGCGGGTGCGGCAAACTTCCCGATACACAAGCCCATCATGGATTTGACCAAGGAACAATACCACTTATTGTGGAAAGGGGCTAAGTACCTGCAAGGCATTGATGACTTCTTTAAGGAGGTAGAAGCGAATTTATATAAGGTACAATATCGGGTGATGCTAAGCAGGTATCGTGGTAAAACGAAGTGTCCCGTTTGCGAGGGATACCGTTTGCGTAGAGAGGCTTTATATGTGAAAGTAGATACTAAACACATTGGCGAACTCTGCGAGATGCAGGTAAAAGATTTGAAGGTTTGGTTTGATCAAATAAAGTTGAGCGAGCATGATACACAAGTGGCAAAGCGTATCTTGTTGGAAGTACACCAACGGCTACAAACCTTAATTGATGTAGGCTTAGGCTATCTTACCCTAAACCGTTTGGCAAATAGTTTAAGTGGTGGCGAGAGTCAACGGATACAGCTTACCCGTAGCCTTGGTAGTAACCTCACTAACTCTTTATACATCCTAGATGAACCGTCTATTGGTTTGCACAGCAGAGATACAGAGAAGTTGATTGGCGTATTGAAATCATTAAAGGCATTGGGCAATACAGTGGTGGTAGTTGAACACGATGAGATGATGATGCGTGAAGCTGACTATGTTATAGATATGGGGCCATTGGCTTCTCATTTGGGTGGTGAAGTGGTGGCAGCGGGTAATTATCAGGAACTAATTGCTAATCCGAAGAGTCTTACAGGCAGATACTTAAAAGGAGAACTGACTATTGATGTTCCCAAAGCAGTACGTAAATGGAACAGGAGTATTACGGTGGAAGGGGCACGACAAAACAATTTGAAAGACATTACTGTCGCGTTTCCGTTGGATGTGTTGTGTGTGGTTACGGGGGTGAGTGGTAGTGGAAAGACGACCTTGGTGAAACAGATATTGTATCCAGCTTTGCAGAAGATGAAAGGGGAGTTTGCAGAGAAGGTAGGCTTGCATAAAGCTATTACGGGCGATATGAGTTATATCTCTCAGATTGAAATGATTGACCAGAACCCAATTGGTAAATCATCACGCAGTAATCCAATCACCTACATAAAGGCGTATGATGAGATAAGGGATTTGTATGCCAAACAGCCCCTGAGCAAAGTGCGTGGATTCTTACCGAAACACTTCTCCTTTAATGTGGATGGCGGAAGATGCGATGCCTGTAAGGGTGAGGGTGAACAAATAGTAGAGATGCAGTTTCTGGCAGATGTGCACCTTACTTGTGAAGTATGTGGCGGCAAACGCTTTAAAGAAGAAGTGATTGAAGTTACCTACAAAGGGAAAAGCATCCACGATGTGTTGGAGATGAGTGTAGATGAATCTCTTGCGTTCTTCGAGGAGGAAAAGAACCTTGTAAAAGCCATACAGCCGCTGCAAGATGTTGGTTTGGGTTATGTGAAATTGGGTCAGTCATCCAACACATTAAGTGGTGGCGAGGCGCAACGCGTGAAGCTTGCTTCCTTCTTGGGGAAGGGAAAAGGGGCAGGACATATTCTTTTCATCTTTGATGAACCTACTACCGGGCTTCATTTCCATGACATCAAGAAACTATTGGCATCCTTTAATAAACTGATTGAACAAGGGCACTCATTGTTAGTGATAGAACATAATACCGACGTTATTAAGTGTGCCGATTGGCTGATAGACCTCGGCCCGGAAGCGGGTGATGCAGGTGGAACCCTTGTGTATGCTGGCATCCCCGAGGGGATAAAGAAAGTAAAAGAGAGTTATACGGGAAGATATTTGTAAATAATGATGTAATAGGTAATAAGTTTAAGCTCTTCCCATTAAACATTTTTGCTTGAAAAGTTTTCTTACAATAAGAATTGGGGTAAATAGTCAGTTTTGTGATTATGTTTGACCAAGATAAATAATGAATTCAAATTATGAAACTTTTAATAATAGGTATTCAGGTATTAATAACACTATTTTTAATTCTCAATTTGTTCTTTTTATTCGTAGCAACTGCGAGTTCTCACAACGTACCAGTAAAAACTTATATCTCCATTGGATTAAGCATTTCTATTTCTTTTTCTTTGTTATTATTTGCGGTCTATTGGGGACGAAGAATCAAAAAAAGGAACATTTAAAATAAAATGGAATGAATACTTTGCATAATAACTTCGACACCATAGAGAGGCTCATATTTGAAGGTGGAATTAGAATAAAAACAATCGACCTACATCCTGAACTTGATTTAATGTTAGTAATACTAAATACTAAAGCAGTATTGCATACAAAACTATCTGCTTATCCTATATTGGCAAAGGCTAAACAGAAAGAACTTTTGAAATATGAACTGATTGCCGATGGTACTGGTATTCATTGGCCTTTGTTGGATGAAGACCTCAGTCTAAAAGGGTTCTTGCAAGATGAGCTTAAAAATATAGTCAAGGCAGGGAATACACAAAATGCTTTTGCAGCGTAGTCTATTGGAAAGACTTGATTGTTTTTTATATTTGTCAAATGGAAAGCTACTCTTCTCTCTATGTTATAATTGGAACTATTGCTTTAATCACTTTTAGTTATTCTCTAAAAGGGCAAACTAAAACAGTTGTGAATAAAGACACGACATTAAAGGAATTTACATCAAATACTTCACTCAAAGGATTTAGTTTAGAACAAATAAGAAGCTATTATAAAACACATAGTGCTTCTATTAAATGTGTTCTGCCTCCTTCCTTTGATTGTTACTTCAAAATAATGCATCCTTTCGAAGAAGCTGTCAACCTCACTGATAAGTTGGTTAATGAAAAAGAATTCGAAAATCGTATCCCAATTGATTATTCTAAATCAAAACCATTTATTCCTAAAGAGGACATATCAAAAGATTCAGGTAAATTATTTATTAATGTGGTTATTACAAATACGGAAGGTCAACAAATTGATATTTTAGAAAAAAGACAGCAACAAATTGAATGGTATAAAAAGCAAGATTGGAAAACAATTACTTGGAAATCTATAGCAAATAAATATGGAATTGCTTACACAAACCAAATTACTACTAATGATTTTACAAAGAAGTTTAATAAGGTAGGATACCCATATAATATCAGTTTCCCCGAAGCAGGGAGGCTACCAATGAAGGAGTTTGAAAAACTAATCAAACTTCTTTCAAAAGATACTGCAAACAAAATCCTTGATGTATTTATGCGAAAGCCTCAAAGCAATACAAATAATTTTGAGGATGCTTTTTTGTGTAATATTTCAGATATAGCTGCTCATTTTGATGACGGATTTGTTGGCTATCTTTCAAATACTAAAAAGGATTGGCTTTTATTTACAGATTCAGATTTGCAATATTCAATTTTTGCATGTAACAAAGATTTAGCTGATTTATTAGTAAATGAAGAGTTGGAAGTATTAAAATGTAAAACTTACACAAGATTGTAGTAACTTATTGACAAAATCACTGATATTTCGAATTATATCTTTGCAAAGAGCAACATAATCTTGGCTAAGAGTAATGATATCTTGTCTAAAAGCAATGTATTCTCAGCAAAGAACAACCATTTCTTAGCTAAGAGCAATGTAATCTTGGTCAAGAGCAATATGATTTTGCTTGAGAGCAACATGATCTTACCAGACAGTAACATATTCCTGACTCAGAGCAACATGATTTTGAGCGTTTCATTGCTACACTTCCACCCAAGTATGGTCAGCAAGTAACCTCACGGAAGCAACAAACTGTTTGAATCGCCCACTGCCACCCCAATCTAAAGGTGAAATGAGCGATAAGGCATTGCTCCCATCATGGTCTTCATACAAATGATAGACCTGTCCTATCTGCGGCTTGAACCTAAGTGCGGCTTCATAAATCATCAGACTTAATTCTCTTCGCTTCTGTATTTCCTGTGCTTGCCTTGCTAACAATTCAATCTGTTGCTTTATCTGATCCAAGTGCATATTGGTCTGCTCTTCCATCGCAGTCAATGCCTTGTGCTTAATGACCCCTTCCTTTGTTGGCCTTATTGCAACGCCGGCAGCACTGGACGCATAGGGCAATACACTCAGTTGTTTGTGGTAAACCTCTACATTGGCAAAGGACTCCTTCGCTTCAGTAGTTCCTTTCTGGGTAATTTTAAGGTATCCGTTTGGTAATATCTCATGGATAATTTCCAAAACAGTTTCACCTGCTTTACTAAAAACAGTAACAAATGAACTGGCATTGGTAATGGTCGATTGAATGGCATCTGCAAAATCTTGTCCATCATAGGTATGCAAGATTCCATCGGGGATGGTGGTGTATTCGGTATGAAAAGCATCGTTGGTAACAGATACCCAATTGTTGGCAATACTCAATTGCTTCCCCTGGTGAACACTGTCTATCTTATAATTACCACTCTTTGGGACGATACCATTTTGAAAGACACACTTTTCGGGGAACAATTGCCAGGAAGCTAGGAAGTTATATGCTTGAACCATTTTCTTAAATCTGTTTGTAAAATAAATAAACTGAACATCTATTTACATTCAGCAAACGTAAATGTTCTTGATAATAAAAATACATTAATGGGGCTATCATATAAACACCATGTTCACAAACTAAAATAAGCCCTCTTTTCTATGTGGAAAACCATACGGCTCAAACTAATCTACTAAGTCATAAAAACATTATCTTCGACCGCTCTTTACAAACAGAGTAACACAAGAATATGAGCGACGAATTAGATAGTCAACCGACAAGTGCAGATGCACAAGAAAAGAATTATGGCGCCGATAGTATACAGGTTCTGGAAGGATTGGAGGCTGTACGTAAAAGACCCGCTATGTATATTGGCGACATTGGCGTGAAGGGATTACACCACCTAGTTTATGAAGTGGTGGATAACTCCATAGATGAAGCCTTGGCTGGATACTGTAAAAATATCTATGTAACCATTCATGAAGACAATAGTATCAGCGTAAAAGATGATGGTCGTGGTATCCCAACTGCCATGCACTCCAAAGAAAAAAGAAGTGCATTGGAAGTGGTAATGACCGTATTGCACGCTGGTGGTAAGTTCGACAAAGGCTCTTACAAGGTCTCTGGAGGTTTGCACGGTGTGGGTGTGAGTTGCGTAAATGCATTGAGTACTACGCTGCAAGTAAAAGTAGAAAGAGAAGGTAAAATATTTGAGCAAGAATACCACTGTGGTGTACCCGCTTATGCCGTTAGAGAAGCAGGTGTGAGTGAACGAACAGGTACTACTGTTCGTTTCTGGCCTGATGGTTCTATCTTTCAAGAAACTGTTTATAAGAAAGAAATATTGGAAAGCAGGTTGAGAGAATTGTCTTATCTGAATAGAAAGATAAGCATTACATTAACTGATTTGAGAGAATTGAATGATGATGGCACGCCCTATTCTGCTTTCTTCTACAGCGAAGGTGGTATTGTCGAGTTCGTTGAAATGCTGGACAAGAATGCCAACCGTACACCATTCATTCCGATGACTTTGAGTGTGGAAGGTTATGATGAAGCATCAAACGTAACAGTGGATGTGGCTTTGACTTACAACAATGACTTTAAAGAACACATCTTTAGCTATGTAAATAATATTAATACCATTGAAGGTGGTACGCACGTTACTGGTTTCAGAAGAGCCTTAACACGTGTTTTCAAAAGCTATGGCGATAAAGAAGGTTTGTTTGAAAGAGCGAAGGTGGAGATTGAAGGGGATGACTTCAGGGAAGGATTAAGTGCAATTATCTCCGTGAAAGTTCCTGAGCCACAGTTTGAAGGACAAACTAAAACCAAACTAGGTAATAGTGAGGTGAGTGGTATTGTAGATTCTACTGTTGCTAAAGTATTACAAGCTTATCTGGAAGAAAACCCCAAGGATGCTAAGAATATCATCAGTAAAGTAATTCTTGCTGCACAAGCGAGGATGGCTGCTAAGAAAGCAAGGGATCTTGTTCAACGTAAAACAGTTTTGAGCGGAGGTGGATTGCCTGGTAAACTAGCAGATTGTAGTGAGCGTGACCCTGAGAAATGCGAACTATACCTGGTGGAAGGGGATTCGGCTGGAGGAACTGCCAAACAAGGTAGAGACAGAAGCTATCAAGCTATATTGCCATTGAGAGGTAAGATTCTGAATGTGGAGAAGGCAATGGAGCATAAGATTTATGAAAACGAGGAAATCAGAAATATGTACACTGCGCTTGGCGTAACTGTAGGTATTGTTGATGATGCAAAAGCCTTGAACATTAGTAAACTTCGTTACCACAAATTGGTAATCATGACTGATGCCGACGTGGATGGTAGCCACATCGCAACTTTGATTCTTACTTTCATTTTCAGATACATGAAAGAGCTCGTAGAGCAAGGATATGTTTATATCGCTCAACCTCCTTTGTATTTGGTTAAGAAAGGAAAGGAACAAGCCTACGCTTACAATGAAGAGCAAAGGAAACATTTAATTGAGAAGTTAGGTGGAGGAAAGGATGACAGTGTAAACATTCAGCGATACAAAGGTTTGGGTGAAATGAATGCAGAACAACTGTGGGAGACAACGATGGATCCGAAGAGAAGAACCCTTAAAAAGGTTACTATTGAGAGTGCTGCAGAAGCAGATAGGGTATTTAGTATGTTGATGGGAGATGAGGTGGCTCCAAGAAGAGAATTCATAGAAACACACGCAAAATATGCACGAATAGATGTTTAAACAGCAAAAAATGGGCATTTTGGGTATTTTATTCACAATGTGAGAATGTTTTATTCACATCATGATTAAAATTCCAAATTATTCCTGTAGTTTGTGCATCGAAACAGTTTTTTTTCACTTGCCTTATGGAATATTATAAAAAATATACTAATATACTAGGGCATAAAATTAAATAAGATGGATACAAGTAAATTTATCAAGGCGTACTGCTTAAAGACAAAAGAAAAGAATGTACCAATGCATGATGCCGTGATTTCTAAGACCGCAAGAGGTGGTTATTTAGCCGCTGGAAATGACGGTAAAGGAAACAAGATGGCTGCTATCTTGGGTGAAGCAAAAGCGCTACAAGCTATTGCTGATGGAGTAGCAAAGCAATCTTTCTAGTCTATCTGTCTTTTATTGGCTTAATAAGAAAGGCTATCCAAATTTGGATAGCCTTTCTTAATTTATACCTTCAATGGAATGCACCTAAAGCTTTTCATACAAAGCTCTTAGTTTTTCTCTGGTCATTATTTGTTCCCAGTCTTTTCCAAGTGCATTCTCCCAGAGTGGTTTCATCCC
>CANGFK010000051.1 GCA_947452925.1 Chitinophagaceae bacterium
ATTAGTTGTAGAAGAATTAGCTGAATCTATGTATTTCCAGTGTCCGTTAACAAAATGTAGTTGCTCATTTTTCATAATGCAAGTATTTTGAAAAGCATTCTTTGCTTTTCAAATTTATAGTTCATCTTTTAAAAAAAACAAACCAGAGACGTACTATCAAGACGAAAGTACCAACAAATTGTATAACAAAATACACAGAACTACCAAAACGAGTAGAATTGACTTAGTTTAAACATAATACTACAACTCATCGCTATATAATTACTACAAACCTATTAAAATTCCCGCTCTCCTATTTCACTACTTGGCAATTTTACTTTTTTGTTTTTCTTATTAAAGCTGTAGCTGATACCCAGTTGTAGCACATCGGGTTCCAGGATATAATTGGTAGTGGTATAAAAATATTTGCCAGAAGTAGTAATGCGTTGAATATTAGAGATACCTAGCCCTGCATCCATGTTTAGCCATTGCAACTGAAAAGTCCAGGCATTATCCTTGGTAGTTTTTTTAATTGAAAGGTTTGGAGAAACAAATGCTCCATCTTCGCCTTGTGCTGTGGGGCGCAGAGATAAATAAGAGGCACTCAATTGCAATGTCCATTTGGCTGGTAGTTTAAACGTTTGCGTCGTATTCCATGTGTAAGCCAATTTACTATTGTCCACCGCAACTTCTCCGTTAAATATGGTACCATTCACGTGTGACTCAAATATATTGATACCTGCTAAAAACTGCCACCACTTGGTTGGATTAAATGTCAAACCAGCTTCAACACCATATTGCACCGCTTCTGTGGCATTGGTATAAATCCTATTAAGAATGGTATCTGCATACACACTATTCAGTCTTTGAATAATATTAGCCGTATGTTGATAATAAGCTGTAGCATACCAGTTTCCTCCCTTGAATGCTTTCTCAGCACCTACTTCAGCAAGCGTTACATATTCGGGCAACAACTTCGGATCTCCTTTCTCCAGTGTTTCCGAATGCTCACGCTCTGGAAACGGGTTCAACTCGGTATTCGTGGTACGTTTTACCCTTCTGCTGACACCCGCTTTCCACTTCCATTGATTGGTAGCCGTGTAACGCAATTGCAAAGAAGGGAATAGATCATTTAGTGTCAATTCGGGCTGCTCCAAATTGCCAAACCACAATTTTCTATCAGAATATTCATACCGAAGCCCCCCACTGTAATACAACTTTGATTGCTGTACACTATACTGTGCATATACCGAATGAATGACATTGTTTACTTTAACGGCACTAGTGAATTCAGCATCCGGCAATAGCTGTTTGGTAACCAGATTTAAAGTATCATAATCAAAGTTGCCATTCTGCCCATCAAAACGATACTGGTATCCTGCTTCTAGTGTTCCAACGCCCCATTTACGTGCATAATCCAGCTTGGCCCTGTATCCACTCAATGGATTCTTGTAGATAGTTCTGGTAATTTGAATAGTATCATTTGATGCTTTTGATACTAAGTTATTGTTGGTAGTGCCCCCATGCAAATCTGCACCTTCATACAAAAATGAAGCGGTGAGGCTGCTTTTATCTTTAAACAAATGGGAGTAATCGATATTTCCCAGATTGAAAGTTCCCTCTCTTGCCTGGTTGTTGGCATTGTAGTAATTGTTCTGACTAACAAGATTGTCGGCTTGGGTTCTGAACACCTGGTAATTCAAATCTGCCTCTCTATCCTGGTGCTTGAAACCTTCATAAAACCCTGCCGACCAAGTATCACTTTTGCTGGCTGAATAGGTTGCTGACAATCTAATACCATAGTTATATCTTTTGAAACTACGCTCGCCAGTAGAAGGAAAATTTGTTTTTGTAGGTATAGTAAAATCGCCGGGGTCAACAGTATATGCATTCCCCTCACGGGATCCTGCTAGGTCATTACGCAGATAGTTGGCATTGGCACTCAAATCCCACTTTTCTTTCTTATATCCCACCGTCACATCTCCACTATACCTGCTTGGCGTACGACCATTATCGTAAGTATGCAAACTAGGTAAGCCTCCCGTGGCATTTGCAATAAACAACCAACCATCATCCGTCCCTTTTTTGGTAATGATATTGATAATACCCGCTTTTCCATCAGGATCAAAGCGAGCAGAAGGGGTTGTTATTACTTCAATATTTTCTACACTCCCTGCGGGCATCTGGGAGAGAATTGTGTTGCCATCCACTAAGGTTGGTTTGCCGTTGATTAAAACCAAGAAATTATCTGAGCCCCTCAGTGTGATTCCTCCCAAGGCATTAACAGCCACAGAGGGCAAGTTCTTTACCAAATCTACCGCTGTTCCCCCCTTTGCATTATCAAACTGACTTGCTTTAAAAACTTGTCTGTCGTTTTTAAACTTCATTCCGCCCAACTGTCCTGTCACAGTTACTTCTTGCAGATTATTTTCAAAGGGTTGTAAAGTAATTACACCGAGTTCCGTTTTCTTCTGGATCAAAACATTTGAGAATAGCTTCTTTTTATAGCCCAAAAATGCTACTGCCACGTTGTAGGTACCAGCAGCGTTTACATCCAATGAGAACTTACCCGATTTATCAGAGGTGGTTATTGCTGTAACTTTTCCGTTTTGATTGATAAGTGAGATTGTTGCCAACTCAATCACTTGCCTGGAGGCACTATCTCTCACCTCGCCAGAGACAGCAACCGATTGAGCAAAGGAAAGAAAGGGTAGTAGTAATGAAAATATAGAACCTAGGATGATATACTTGTTTGTTAACCTCATAAACAATTCAATTAGGGAACAAATATATTAGTCTAGTGAGACTACATAGAATAATATTAGGTAAAAGGAGTACTCCTATCCTCGAAGTTGGCTTTAGTGTTTAACGTTTAATGATTAATGATTAATAAAAAAACACCCCTGAGAAATTACTTCAAGGGCATTTTACTACTATCTAACCACTAATCACTATCTCCCCACCACATTCACACTAATTTCTGGGCTAAAACCACCTATTTCTACATCGTTTACTACAAAAATCCCTTTGTATTTATAGTGTCCCGAAACGCCCGTTGCCGGAAGGTCAGTATCTTTAAAAGGGCTTTTTGTCAATGTTTTAAAAGGTTTACTGTCATAGCCAGAACCGGTGTTGCGGTATATATTGACGGCAGAATGACCATATTTATGAAAACTAAGCACTGGATAGCCTGCCTGAAATATAGCTTTCAAATCGGGTGCTATATGCACCGCCCCATCGGGGGTAGTGTAGATGCCTAATATTTTTTGAATATCCACAGAACAATTAGGGTTAGCCTTTGCTTTTGCAGCCTTTTGCGCAAAACGCTTTTCAATGCCCGGCAACACCAATGTTGGCATTGCATCAAAAATAGGTGCCAATGGCGGCGTCAATACCAATACATCGGCAGAACCTGCTCTCGCTAAATCCAAAAAAGCAGTCCAAGCAAGTTTGTACTTTGCCGTAATAGCCGCACACTTTACTAGCCACGCCATATAATCGGCATCTTTCTCTGCAGCAGTTACATCTGCTGCAATAAATCCTAGTGATAGGTAGTTGGGCAATTCTTCGGAAAAGATAGTGAGTTGAAGACCGAATAAACCATTGTTTCTTTCTACGAAATAAGCCATTGTTGAAAATTTAAACTGTGAAAAAGAAGGTATTTGTTTAATAAAATAGAGCCATTGTTGAATAAACTTAAATAATGTGTCAAAATACCTCGCCACCGTGACATCCGGTGACCCCAACGGACGACCCGGGGAGTCCAACGGATGACCCGGTGGAGTCCTCGGACGAGCCGGTGGCGGCAGTAAAAATTGCGTTGAACCAAAAAAGAAAGGGAACTGAAAGAAAGAAAAGTTGGGGTTGAACGAGGCTTGGTTGTGTTGGTTGCCACGGGAGGGTTTTTGTCAGGGGCAACTAACTTATTGTTGAACACATGCAAATGTTCAAAGGAAGATAGCAGAATACCTAATTAAAGTTGTACACATTTTGAAATTAGTTTTCATTGGTTGTCATCCCGTAGAAATCTAACCGAATAGTGTAAGATAAAAAGAAAGAGCAACAAGAATTTATTGAAAATATTAAGCCCCTTGGATAGTTTGAATTTGGAGATGTAGTTTTCTATATATTTGTATTGACGAAGGTTTTAAAAAGTAAAAACTATTGGACGAAATTCTTTGTAGCAAAGAGTTTTAGAAAAAAGCGAAAGTTTGAAATAGGTTAAAACCTTCTTCTATTTAAGAGTTGGTGGCTATTTTATGAGACCTTGATTTATGATATGAATTTATATAACGGGTTGTCTTTTTTTATCTAAATACTTAATTAGAATAAATGCTTTCATTAAAAGCCCTTATAAACGAAAATGACCCTGGTTGGTATTTTGTAAACCAATGTATTGAGACAGCAAAAAATAAAGTTGAAATATTGTCAGTGGATACTTCAAAAGCAAATGAGGCTTTATACAAAATGCAAGTAACAACACGCTCTCCAATGGGTGCTGTTGTTTACATGACAGGTGGACTTCTAATTGACAATGGTTGGCTTAGAATACTTGGTTCAGGGAGTTTGAAGTTAAAGAGGAATCTTCCAGATTGGAATAAAGGAAAAGGAATTAATGTCTTTGGACAGGATGTTCCATTTTTAGTAATTGCAGATGACGTTATAGGTGGCTTTTTTATTTTGAATGGTGGAGGATTTGGTGGTGATTTGGGAAATGTATATTACTTTTCTCCAGACAATTTAGAATATGAACCTCTTAACCTAACATATACAGACTTCTTAAACTTTTGTTTTAACTATAATCTTGATGAATTTTATAAAGGATACAGATGGGCAAATTGGAAAGAAGATGTTTGTAAATTAAGTTGTGACAATACATTCAATTTTTTCCCTCCATTGTGGACTAAGGAAGGAAAGGACATAGATAAGATTTCTCGTAAAGCTGTGCCAGTTGACGAGCAGTATAATTTAAACCTTGATTTTAGGAAACAGCTTGGACTTGACAAATAAAACAGCCACCAACAAAAGTGTTTAGGAAAGTGCTTGCAGACGGAAGTAATTCAGCAATAGTACTTTCTTTTAGCAGTAGTTTCGGATCGAACGTTCTTGCCAGCCAAAGTCGCAATACTTGTTTGTTGGTGGCAATCCACTCTTTGCCGATACCTACCTCCATCTAGTTGTTTAATTTATTTTCAACACCTTTAAAAGTCAAAGTTCCCCATAGAGCAGGTGTCAATTCGGCCTCGGAGGGTGTATCCGATACAATAGTGGTTGCTTTGTTATGCCAGTAAGACCTCGAAATAGTCTTGAATCCATCGCCACGAAGTATGCCTATATCCCCCTTAATGGTTAACCCCTCTCTTGGATTTAGTTTTAGTATTGCCAGCGGAACAGCTATTTCGAAGTTACCATCTTTGGTGGATGCAAACTCTATTTGATTGCTCACATCTTGAACCTCATCGAAGGTAATGGTGCGCCAAGGGGAAGAAAATGGCACTTTGTCTGTCAATCGGGTACCAGCAACTACGGCCCGATATAGTAATGCAGTTCGTTTATTATTTATTACAGTTACAAGCAACCGCAAATCTCCCTCAACAGGAGTCGGTTTTTCAGTAGCAGGGTTGGTTCTGATCATTAAATCCAGCGCTCCTCCTGTTTTAAAAGGAGCCGTAGCTATCTCCCCAGAATTCTTTAACAATGCCCCATTGCCTGTTTGGTAACCTACATACAACCTATCTCCATATACGGCCATGGCACCGCTGATATTATAACTATACCTGCCTCCATTCTTGTCTATGTCTACCCAATTAGCATTTTGCCAGTCGTCAAATCGTCCATCTACCGTAATGGGCTGGGTTTGTATCGGAACCTGCAGCACCTCTTCATGAAACTTTTTCTGCCGGGTCAGCTCCATATCATTTTGAAATTGTCGACACTTATCCAGCATTTCTTTTGTAACGTTTACGCTAATTTCAGGTAATCTACGAATGCTTTTTAACCCATCAATTTTAACCAAAGCTGTCTTGCCCCCATCGCACATATATACATCTCCTTCTTTTGTTTGCGTAATAGAAGGCCAGAAATTTTCTTCCCAAAGCTTTACGCCGTCAAGACTCATTCCCCTTTTTGCAATGGGCATTTTCCAGTAATTATTTGACTTCATCGGATCAAACAGTGTTGTAACAAACAAGCCGTCAATGGTAAATACATAGACCATACCCATATTGCTGTTGATGGCCCAGAGTGGCCCAAAGTCACTCCCTTTAAATTCTAATAATCCTCCCAACAAACGGGTGGGCCCAATAAGCTCTCCCGAAAAACCCGGAGAGGGCGCAGCATGAGCAGGATGCAAGCCGGGCCACAAATTGGGATAACTCCATGAAGGCTTACCATTTTTAGCACCGCAGATGGAGTATCTATCAAATGGGGCTATTCCTTGAACAGCAACCGTCCAACCACTGGAGTCAGTTAGTATCTGATCTCCACCATCTGATACAGGAGATAAAATACCTTCTACCAATTGACGCCTTTCCTTGAAATCGTAAAAAGGTGTTCCCGTTGAAGAAAAACCGGAGGGAGCTAACTGATAGGCTTTATTGTCTATACGAAAACAAAATGAGAGGTCATTCATCATCGTGATTCCGCCATTATAACCCTTAATGATCGTTACTTCTTCTGGTTGCACTTCTGCATCTTCATTAAGGTCATTCCAAATGAAAAAACCATTATCAGGCGCAATTTTCCTAAATAAATTCAGTCCTTCCGGGATACGCGACCTGAACTTTTCTTGTTTCAATAAATCCCAAAAGTTGGCTCTTCCTATTGCTGCAGCTGGATAAACAACACCGTTCCTTTCAACAAACAGAAAAGATATCGATGCTCCATAAGTAGGATTGGAGGTGTAACAATTGGTAAAATACCTTTTTCCATTGTAATAAACAGGTGTTTCTGGAGAAGAGCCCCTAAAGCCTAAATCCAAAGACCGAGGCGTTCTACGATACAACACTCGCCTTAGTTTATTTGCTCCTGTTTTCCAATCCAAATCAAACTCCATTGTACCATAGGTTTCTGAATAATAAAACTTAGTGGTGTCATTTCCATCCAAGATACCTCCTCCTCCATATTTTGCAGGCCCATAAAAAGCTTTAAGCAGTTTTCCATCCAACGACCACACACTGATTCTTTTGGGAAGAAAATCATTTTCAGCTACCCATAGATGTTGTCTTGAATCGATTGTAATTCCTGCGGGGTTGTTCATACAGAGCGAATCGTAAGTACCAGCTTTGGGAACTCCAGCCTTTCCGATTGCTCGTAGAAAAGTACCCTCAGAAGAAAATGCTTTTACCTGATTGCAATTACCAGCATCACTTATGTAGATGTTACCAACAGAATCCAGGGTAATGCCAACAGGAGATTCCAGACCAGCAGAGATGATTGTTTGCTTATCCACTAAACTGTCTCCATTAACTACAGTGTATCGCAACAATTTATTTGAAGAAATAACAAGCAGGTGATTTTGAGCATCAAAAGCTAATCCGTGTGGCTTCTCCATGTTCATTAAACCCAGGCTCTTGCCTGCTTTCACGTCTACAAACATCAGTTCATTTTTGTTTAGCAGACTAATCACAGCAATTCCATCATTCACAGCCATTCCGCCGAGCTCACTCCACGTGTCTCGCCACATTTTATATTTCAGTATCTGCTTATCATTTCGGCGTGTTAATCCCGTGAGTCTTAATTCAGACAAGCTAGTTTTGGCATCCATTTGCCATACCGAGGCCACATAAGCGCAGACGTCTTTATCGGCACTTTTGCCCGCATCGCGGGCCATGAAAGGAGCTGCAGTCCAGGCACCACCTATTGCATCTCGCCCTGCAATTTTGTTGCCGTCTAAATCTAGCAATGCAAGTCCGTCTGTCCCTTCCGCAATATAACTTCCTATGTACACAGCGGGTTGTGCTGTTGGAGATTGAGCTGCTGGCACAAAAAGAGTAGATTGAGGGGGAGTATGATTGGACAACCAACCTCCAGTATGACTATCCGTATTCCAAGGAGGAGAACCTGGTGCATAAACAGAGAATTCATATTTTTTGCTAACAGTGCCATGAACAATACCTCTAACTTTATATTCGCCAGGCTCTACCAGTTTTGCAGGAATCCTGTAAACTCCATGATTTGCAGCTTCTGGATCACGACCCAGATCATCAAGTCCATCCCACAAAGCGGTATTTTTCCCAGCATTAAACCAGGTGTCAGAAATTAAATTTCTAACTCGTACTCCATTCTTATTTTCCACTACCAAAGTAACATAACCACTTTCCTTCAAAAAGAAAGGAATGGCAACAGGAGGATTAATGGGAGGAGATGAAACCTGAGCCAGGGGTTTTAGTGGTTGGTTACCAATGGATTCCAATGCCATCAACTCTCCCAACCACACTCGCTTGCCATTCAAGTCCTGATTAGTCAGATTTCCAAGTTCTTTCGCAGCTTTAGTAATTTTAAGTCTGATAGCATTCGTCTTAACTGTTTGTCCAAAATCGAGAACATTTGGCCAGAAATAGGTATAAATTGAAGTTTTTAGTTGATACGCTGCTATTGATTGCCACTGACTATCATCGCCCCCTGATGGATACTTATCTTTAGGCCCAATATATGTTTGTACTTCTGCTACACTAAATCCAGACCATAAGGCAATCAGCCCATTTAAATTGATTACCTGTGGCCAGGTTAGCAAAATCCACTCTTGATTGTCTTTTGAAATGATAGGCGACTTTGCCACCATTTGACTTTTTGCATCCAAGTTTGCCCAAGCACCCCAATAGTCTTTAGCTTCATTATTGACTAATCTTGCTTTTTGATTACTTGACTTAGTTGTTATTACCGATTCAGGTGCTCTGTTGCACAAGCGTTCTGCTGTTACCCAAGCACCCGAGAGTACGCATGAATAATTAGCATCCAGTATAGAAGGCTGGTGGGAAAATCGGATAGACCGTGTTTTTGTTCCAACAGGAAGAACCCAGACCCCATAAATCCCTGCATCGAGTTCTTTGTCTGACAACTGCCCTTTTACCAAACGTTGTGCAGGAATCCATTGTGATTCGTCATTAAAATCTCCAGGATAAGGTGCATCTGGTTTCAAAACACTTACCTTACCACCACCTTCTGCAATGATGCTTCCAACAACAACCGCGTTATGGAAGCCAACCCTCAAATGTCTGTAGCCTAAATTATTAGAAATACCATAATTTACTCCATGCAAGCAAGGAATTGTTTTGTCTGTCCATAAAGGTGTTTGCAAAACTGGCTCTTTTGAAATCTTGGTTCTCACATGACGTTCCTTCCCATCTATCCACTCCGCATAGACTGCAGTATCTAGATTATCAAACTTCACTACTTCATGGATGGATACACCTAGGTTGGGAATGGTAACAGACCTTACTTGAGAAAACAGTAGGAAAGGATAGATGATTAACAGTAGAACACAAAGTTTCTGTAATAATGTCCTTTTGTTATTATACATCTTTATATAATTGTGTTTTGATTATAAAGATATTGGTTTGTATCGATTTGCTTGATATAGCAAAAAAAATAGCCATCACACAGTGTGATGGCTATTAAACAAATTATAATTAAGATTACTTCTCGTCTAAGAAATCTTTAATCTTGTCTTTGTGAATGATTGCTTCCTTAAAGGTGTATGCGCCAGTTTTTGGGCTACGTACCGCTTTAATTACTTTAGTCCAGTTCTTAGCTTCAGCGGCTGCCTTCTGGTCTTTTGTCTTAATCGCTGTTTTTGCTGCTTTTGCCATTGTTATTTAATTTCTTTATGAACAGTTACTTTTTTCAAAATCGGGTTGAACTTCTTTAACTCCAGACGTTCTGGATTATTCTTTTTGTTCTTCTTAGTTATGTAGCGGCTAGTACCAGGCAAGCCACTTGTCTTGTGCTCGGTACACTCTAAAATAACTTGAACTCTATTACCTTTCTTTGCCATTACTATTGATAGTTTGCAGTGTTATAATTATATTTTTTCTCCTTTAGCTCTTAATCCTTTAACGACAGAGGCTAAGCCATTTTTGTTAATGGTACGAATAGCTTCGGATGAAACTTTTAACGTAACCCAACGATCTTCTTCAGCGAAGAAGAAACGCTTAGTTTGTAAATTTGGTAAAAACCTACGCTTAGTTTTAATGTTTGAGTGAGAAACACTATTACCAACAATTGGCTTCTTACCTGTTACCTGACATACTCTAGACATTTTTCAAAATTTTTCGGACGGCAAAAGTAGGGATTACAATTTAATAAGCAAGGATTTATTTAGGATTTTTCTTTCTTTTTTTTGTTCATGGCAAATTAACAACTAAAACAGGCATTTTATTAATAACTTTTTTATGAATCTGTTGTTCTTTTGTGCAATTATTTAATAACTACAAACAGAATTTATGAAGTCTATTTTAATGAGCCTACTGCTTCTTCCTGCCTCCTTTGCTTTCGCACAACAACATGAACTAGTAAAATTATGGGAGACCGACACTTTACTAAAAACACCAGAAAGTGCACTTCCGTACAAAAAAGGTGGAGTCATCTTCGTATCTAATATTGATGGCAAGCCCGCTGAAAAAGACGGCAAAGGTTCTATCGGCAAAGTGGGATATGATGGCAAAATAATAGCTACAGATTGGGTTAGTGGATTAAATGCACCTAAAGGAATGGGAATTTATAAGAACAACTTATACGTCGCTGACCTGTCCGAAGTAGTTGTAATTGACATTAAGAAAGGAAAAATTACAACCCGGATTCCTGTTGAAGGAGCTACTTTTTTAAACGACATCGCAGTAGATGAAAAAGGAGCCGTGTATGTGAGTGATACAAGAAAATTCACCATACATAAAATTGAAAACGGCGTAGCAACCCTTTACCTCGACAAACTGAAAGGACCAAACGGCTTGTATTGTGACAAGGATACACTTTGCATTCTGGACAAAGGATATCTGTTGAAAGTAGATAAGAACAAACAAATAACTACTGTAGCCGATGGCATGGATCCTAGCACAGATGGTTTAGAGAAAGTAGTTGATGGAGAGTTTCTGGTGACAAGCTGGGCCGGAATAGGCTACTATGTTAAAGCTGATGGCAACAAGCAAGTGCTATTTGACAATAGAAGCAAGAAAATAAACAGTGCAGATATCGGTTTCGATAAGAAAACAAGAATAATGTATGTTCCTACCTTTTATGGAAATAAGATTGTTGCATACCAGTTAAAGTAATAATTGAGAATTAACAATGGATAATTGAGAGTGTATAGTACACCTGTCAGTTATCCATTGTTAATTATTACTAGTGCTTCTTGTATTTAATCACCCTTACCATTTGAAAGGCAACAGAGATGGCTATCAATCCGAAGCCTACATAAAAGCTGGCATTCAGGTTTTTATTCTCTTTAAAAACAATAAAAGCAAGTATAATTCCATAGACCGGCTCCAGGTTTAAGGTGAGATTTTGCGTGAATACCGACATATGTCTTAATGCTTGCAAAGACAAATCCATTGCCAGCACTGTACACACCCAACTAAGCAACACCAACCACCCCCAATCCAAAGTTGTTGGGAAAAAATAAACCGGCGGGAAAGCTTTTAGATAGAGCGGCATTAGTAACGTTAACAATAACCATCCCCCCGTAAGCTCATAGAGCATAATTGCTTTGGGAGGCACGTTATTAATCATTCTTTTATTTAATACACTGAATGCTACGCCCAAAAAAGTGGCTATCATACCAATAATAATCCCCTTCTGAAATTTAGAATCGAAGTGAAAGATTAAAAAAATGCCCACTATTCCCAATAAGCTAAGCGCCACTTCCCTGAAACTAAACTTGCTACCAACAATTACAGGTTCGATTAGGGCTGTTATTAAGCCACTGGAGGACAAGCAAATGAGTGTGATGGATACATTAGCAACTTTGATTGCTCCATAAAAGAATACCCAATGAAGTGCGATAATCCCTCCGATGCCAAAGAGTTGCCAAATAGTTTTTTTGGGCAACGCACGCAAAGCATCTTGCCGCCAAAGAATAACAAACAAGGTAACGATGGTTATCAGTATTCTGTACCAAACAAGAAGTCCTTCATTTAGGTCTATGAGTCTTCCCAAAACACCTGTAAACCCCCATAGGAATACCGCAATATGGAGTTTTATCAGTGAAGACTTCATTAGTTATAAATATGTGGAGAAAGAGCGGCTATTTGCTTTTTGAAACTTCATCTGCATCTGAAGCAAAATTTCCTGCAACGATTTTAGCTGCAGAATTGGCCTTTACTTTTTTGCTGTACTTTTTGGTAAGACTTAAGAATTGTATTTTGAGAACACCCAAAACACCCTCTTTGATGATGCCTTTACTCATTTTACTGGTACCAATCTGCCTGTCTATAAAAGTGATAGGAACTTCCTTTATTTTGAATCCAAGTTTCCAGCAAGCGAACTTCATCTCAATCTGAAACGCATAGCCTACAAAATGAATCGCATCCAGATTAATGGATTCAAGCACCTTTCGTGAG
>CANGFK010000052.1 GCA_947452925.1 Chitinophagaceae bacterium
CTACAGATTGTTGGGGGCTACTTTGGTGGGGATTGCTTTTGTAGTGCCCTCTTTTATAATGGTTGTTCTGTTGGGGATGGCTTATAAATTGTTTGGCGGCATTGCCTGGATGCAAGCTGTGTTCTATGGTGTAGGTGCTGCCGTGATTGGTATTATTGCCAACAGCTCCTATAAACTGACTATCAAATCAATAGGTAAATTCAATGTAGAATCTTTTAAGCAAAATTGGCTGCTCTGGTTCTTTTTTGTTAGTGCTGCTTCGCTCACTTTCTTCACAAAGCAAGAGCAAGTGCTGTTGTTTGTAGCAGCCGGGCTTATCTATATGTATGTAAAAGCACCGCCTAAGTGGCTGTCAAAAACTACTGCAAACTCTTTTATCCTTTTGCAAATTGGCTTTTGGAACTATGAAAATGATAAACTCATAAAGATTGCTATCTTCTTTGCAAAGGCAGGAGCATTTGTTTTTGGGAGTGGATTGGCAATTGTTCCTTTTTTACACGCGGGCGTAGTAACAGAAAATCATTGGTTGTCGGAACAACAATTTGTTGATGCAGTGGCCGTTGCTATGATTACGCCGGGCCCCGTAGTAATAACCGTAGGATTTATTGGTTATCTGGTTGCAGGATTTCCTGGTGCATCAGTTGCAGCATTGGCTACATTTCTGCCTTGTTATTTGTTGACAGTTATTCCTGCACCTTATTTCAAAAGCATAGCAAAGAATGAATCTATAAAAGCATTTGTTAGTGGCATCACGGCAGCAGTGGTAGGGGCTTTGGTGGGTGCAGTTGTGGTTATTGCCACAAGAAGCATCATTGATGTTGCAACAGGAATCATAGCCATTGCCAGTATATTGGCATTACTCTATTTCAAAAAAATACAGGAGCCACATATCATCGCTATAGCTGCAATGCTGGGCATTATCATCAAATTGATTTTGTGAAAAGGGCAGATTGCTTAAACTAAGACAGTAATGGATTGATAATAGTAAGTTGATTTTCTATAATCAAATTGTCTTGCATGTCCTCAGAAAACAAAAGTCTGCAACCAGATTCCAAATGGGAAGATTACTTGCATGGTAAGAAAAAATGTATTTCCTTTGGCAAGTTGATGAAATACAATCAACTCATTGTTTCAAGGATAACTTCCCCTAAACTTTTGGTATGAAAAAATATATTCTCAAAGTACTGTTATACCTCATACCATTGGTTATTGTTTTCTCGCTGATGGAATATCGCATTGGCCAGGCTCCCAACTCCTACAGCTACAAAAGAAAGTGCCTGGAACAACAGCTAGACTCTATTCAGGTACTTGTACTTGGTTCCTCACGTGCATTGTATGGCATCAATCCCGCCTATTTTACTTTAAAAGGGTTTAATCTGGGCAATGTGAGTCAATCTATTTATTACGATGCCAACCTCACACTCAAGTATCTGGATAGAATGCCCAAGCTGAAATATGTGCTTATCAATCTTTCATATGCATCATTGGGGGCAACCATGAGTGATGGCATTGAGTCTTGGCGCGCCTATTATTATGCGCAATTCTGGAATATTACTTCCCCGGAACTAAAGCCGATGGATATTAAACTATACAGTAAGATTTACCTTTATCCTTACAATGTATTACCTGGATTGTTGTTACGAGGCCCTAAGGCAAGACTGATAGAAGGACTGAACAGAAATGGATTTTCGATACTGGATACTGCAAAAAATGAGCATAACATAAGTGATAGTCTAGGTAAAGAAAGGGTGACTTTCAATGAAAATTATTACAAAGCGTACCATCAGGCAGAGAACATCGTTTGTTTGGAAAACTTATTGGCCGAACTGAGGAAACGTAATATTCAACCTGTAATCATTTTTCCTCCTGCCTACAACACGTTTTATAAATACGTCAGTCCTTCCATCGAACAACAAAACAAGAATCTGTTACAATCAATCTGCAATAAGTACCAAGTCCCTGTTTATAATTATTTCAGGGATAGCCGCTTTGTGATGCGGGACTTTAGTGACAACGACCACCTCAACTTTTTGGGAGCTGCTAAGTTTAGTAAAATCATTAATGAAGAGATATTGGCGAAATAGCTGAATAATATAAAACCATTTGATTATCTATTTCAAATCAAAAATGAAAAAGCAATAGCGCTGTCTCAAAGATGGCATCCTAACGAGTTATCTAGTCATCCACGTTATAAAGATGGTATCCTAAAGCGTTATCTAGTCACCGCTGTTATTCCGATGGCATCCTAAAGCGTTATGTAGTCATCCTAGTAATTCCGATGACGTCCTAACGAGTTATTTAGTCATCGTAGCTATTCCGATGACATCCTAAAGAGTTATTTAGTCATCCTAGTTATTCCGATGACATCCTAACGAGTTATCTAGTCATCGCTGTTATTCCGATGACATCCTAAAGAGTTATCTACGACTTGATTAAGGAAATATGGTTTTCTGAATATGGTTAATAAAATCATTTCTCATTCTTCTCTCCCGAAGCTTTTCTTTGTAAAATATTTAGGCAATTATGATTACATACATCGAGGCAGAACTCAACCATATCTCCATCCATAAAATAGGTAATAAAGCGCAAAGCGAACCCTGTAGTCTATCCACAGAAGAAGTGGATTTGTATGATGGATTGGTTGGTGGATTGTTGATGCAATACTTTCTAAACCCATTTGAAAAGGTGAATGAGTTATATCAGTTTTATCATCCTACGGGGAATTTATTGTTGAATGAGCTATATCATTTTGCTTCAGAGATATTTGATGGGGGAGGAGACTTTCACGAATTTACCATTCAGATAGCAAAGCACTTGTACGATGTATCTGGTCATCCTAAAATAAAAACGGGGGAATTGTACGTGACTCATTTCAAGAACCTACAGATTGATGGGGAATTGCTGGAAGCTATCGGAATCTTTAAGTCTGAAACAAAAGAAACGTATTTGAAAGTATATCCCGATCAGCGGAACTTTGAAGTGCGGTATGAGGAAGACGCCATCAACCTGAAGAAACTGGATAAAGGCTGTGTTATCTTTAATACTGATAGAGAAGAGGGATTCAGGGTAGCTGTTATTGACCAGACAAATAAGAGCGGTGAGGCGGTCTACTGGACAGATGAGTTTCTGAAACTGAAAGTACGCAATGACAACTACAACCAGACTGCAACGGCTTTGACTGTGTATAAAGACTTTGTTACACAGCAGATGGAAACTGAGTTTGATATGTCTAAAGTGGATAAGATAGACTTATTGAATCGGTCTATGAAGTATTTTAAGGAGAAAGATACTTTTGATATAGATGAATTTGCCACAGAAGTTATCGATAATGAAAAGGCAATAGAATCTTTCAAGTTATATAAAAGTAACTATGAGGAGGAATTTGATACCGAGATAGCGGATAACTTTTCTATATCTGGTGCTGCCGTAAAGAAGCAGGCAAGGGTGTTTAAGAGTGTATTGAAGCTAGATAAAAACTTTCACATTTATATACACGGCAACAACGAACTGATAGAAAAGGGCGTAGATGATATGGGAAGAAAATTCTACAAAATCTATTATGAGAATGAACTGTAAGCCAGGCTTTATTTTGCTGCTTTTATCAGTTGAGTTACAGTTGGCTTCTTGATGGGTGTAGCCGGTTTAGTCTCAGGTTTATTCTTTACTCTTGTACCATAAGCTTCCAGCGAGTCTAGCAATATGGTCATTTCTTTTGTATGTGTCTGGTAGTAGTTGTAACTGGCATAGAACTGCTCTTTTGTAATGCCATTCCGATTAAAAACTTCTTGATAGAGTACCACGTTCTTTTTAGTTTTCTGTGCTGTAGAGTCCTTCATGGCAGTTTGGGCATACCAGTTATCGGCAAGTAGCATATCCCACATCACCATTTTCATTTCATTGATGGGTAGTATTTTCTTATTGCTTTTACAAGCAAAGAGGTAAATTGTCAATATGCAAACTAGGTATATCCTTCTTCTCATTTGAGGGCATCTTTATACTTCTGTGCGCCAGATACATCCAGAGTTGTAAAAATATCTAACGCCCTTGCTTTATCATCAAAAGGGAAGTTCTTTGCAATGCCAATCAACTCAATGGATTTGCTTTGCATAAATAACTGAACAATAGCTGTTCCAGAATTCTCTTGATTGAATGCTTGCAGTTTGATAAATGTTTGAAGTAGATTCTTTCTTGCTTTGGTGTCATTGGTGCTTAAACTATCCAGACCATTTCTATAGTATGAATAAAGCACATCGTGTATGATGTTATACTTATTATTTACAAGGTTCTCATTGGTCCAGTAACGATTACGTAAGCCATCAAACAGCTTCCATCCTTTTATTTTGCTTCCTTCTGGTGCATTATTAATGATGTTTAATGCTTTTTGAAAGAAGGGGTCGCCACCTTTTGGCGCATACGAATCATAATCCAAGCCAAGGATCGTGTAGGCATAATATGCAAAGGTGGCTGAAAGATTACCCACAAGTGGGTCGCTTCCCTGAATGTTATTATCGTTAAACTCAATGGGCTGGTATTCTATATATTTAAAAGTAAACTCCTGATCCTGATAGTTTATTAAGGGCGATTGATAGCTACTGCCATAAACAGGTCTGGCAGCCTGAATAATGAGAGAGGCACTATAAACATTGGGT
Organism: Chitinophagaceae bacterium; assembly: GCA_947452925.1. Classification (GTDB taxonomy): domain Bacteria; phylum Bacteroidota; class Bacteroidia; order Chitinophagales; family Chitinophagaceae; genus Parasediminibacterium. The sequence goes on from CANGFK010000052.1 coordinate 4,650, forward strand.
TCTGCAATGCTTTTCAATTCTACAAGAAAGCTGCATGCAATTTTTTCATTTGCCTTGTAGCTATCACTACTCCATTTGTGTCCATTCAAAAAATCATTTAACTGATTTTGAAGTGTGGTAAATATTTTCTTGTCAACACTATTGTTTATTGCACTTGCATTGATGGTTACCCTCGCTTGCAGCTCCTGTGAAAAAGCGAAGCGTCCAAGTAGACAAAATAGTAATAAAAAACTTATCTGCTTAGCCATTTAATTTGGATATGATAAATGAAACAATGTCTTTTGCTACCTCTTTCTTACTTTTCAGATCAAATGCTGTCATCTCACCAGACTTGTCTAATAGCGTTATTTTATTTGTATTGTGACCGAATCCTGCATTGGTATCGTTAAGGGAGTTGAGTACGATACAATCAGCATTTTTATTAACTAATTTTTGCTTGGCATGTTCTATTTCGTTGGAGGTCTCCAAAGCAAAGCCAACCAAGAATTGATTTTTTCTCTTCTGTTGACCTATAGAATAGAGGATGTCTTTTGTTTTGGTTAACTCAATAGACCAACTACCATCTTTCTTTTTTATCTTATCAGTTGATACAGTTATAGGTGTATAGTCAGCAACTGCAGCACTCATGATAAAAACATCACTTTCAGCAGCACGATCCATACAACAATTGTACATATCATCGGCAGATACTACATCAATTCTGTTGATGGCAACTGTATTTAATTTTTCCTTTGTGGGACCTGTTATCAATGTAACTGATGCTCCTTTAGAAGCCATTTCTTCGGCAAGTGCAAAGCCCATCTTACCGGAAGAATGATTACTTATGAAACGAACAGGGTCAATTGCCTCATAAGTAGGTCCTGCTGTTATGAGTACTTTTTTGCCAGCCAATTCAGCGGTGTCATAAAAATAATACCTGAGATAATCTGAAATCTGTTCTGGTTCAGCCATTCTACCTTCACCAAATAAACCACTTGCTAGCTCGCCATTATTAACGCTAAGTATTGTATTTTGATAGCTTTTTATTGTTTCAATATTTTTTTGAGTAGATGGGTGTTTCCACATATCCTCATCCATCGCAGGTGCTACTACAACAGGGCAAGTAGCCGACAGATAAGTTGCCATTAATAGGTTGTCACAAAGCCCGTGAGCCATTTTAGCCAACGTGTTACAAGAGAGAGGGGCTATGATAAAGATATCTGCCCACCTGCCAAGTTGCACATGATTAGCCCATTCGCTATTGCTAGATAAATCTTGTAGAACAGGATTCTTGGATAAGGTCGATAATGTAAGAGGAGAGATAAAGTCAGCAGCTGATTTTGTAATTATCACTTTTACTTCTGCACCTTCTTTTATTAAAAGGCGGATTAAGAGTATCGCTTTATACGCAGCAATACTCCCCGTTATTCCTAGTAATATCTTTTTGTCTTTAAACATTCTAATGTATAAAAGTAATAAAAAACGACAGTAGCAATACTACTGTCGTTGACTATAAATTTTATATCAGATTATCTGAATAAGTCATTGTCATTTTTGCGGTAATAGATCTTATCATCCATGAATTCGTAGGTAGCCAAAATTGCTGGATTAGGGATCTTCTCATACACTTTAGAGATTTCTATTTGCTCTTTGTTCTCATGAATTTCTTCCAAACTATCAGTGTGTGTAGCAAACTCTTCTAATTTGTTGTGCAATTCTTCTCTTATAGAGATGTTGATCTGATTTGCTCTTCTTGCAGCTATTGCAATTGACTCATAGAGGTTACCAGTTTTTGCTTTTATGTCAATTAGACTTTTTGTTTCAATTACAGACGGTATGTTGCCTACACTGAAATTCTTTTTTACTCTACTCATTTTTTTATATTATTTAAAAAGTTTTGAGCCAAAGTTTTGTATTCCTTGGCCTCATTTATTAATTTGCTATCTGGAAATCTTTCTTTAAAATCGGAATATTCTGAGATTACTTTCTCAAAGCGTTCTTTTTGCTTTATCTCATAACTTAATTCAGCATATTTATAATCCGATTTGATGATAATCAACTTATATTCATCAGCATGTTTTGAATCCGGAAAGTCTTCAAGTAAAGAATTAAATGCAACTGCTGCCGCTTTGTAATAGCTCAGATTGTAATACAATTCAGCTGCTTTAAATTCCTTCAATTCAAGTTTCTCTCTACAAGCATCTATCAAGTTAGTAGCCTCTTTTACTCTGCTAGACGTAGGGTGAGTACTAATGAATGCCTGTAAAAGACCTACTGCCTTTGTTGTATTAGTTTGATCTAAGTCTACTTTAGGCGATTGCTTAAAATAAACCAAGGCTCTCATAAACTCACATTCCTCAGCATGGTTGCTAGAAGGGAAAGTCTCAGTGAAAGTCTTGAATAAATTTTCAGCGTTTACGTAGTCTTCCTGATTATAATAACTGTAAGCTAGTTTGTAAAAGAGCGTTTCGTATCTGGAAGTACCTTTTAGAAAAGGAATTACTTCCTCGTATAATTGCTGAGCATATACATACTTTTTTTCAGTATTGTATTCGTCAGCCATCTTATATTTATACTCGTAGTCGTTACTTTTTTGAATTTTGGAGAACTTTGAATTACAGCTGCAAAAAACAACTATCAAACATATCACCAGATAAACTCTATTCATGCTTTCCTATAAATCTAATGAGCGCAAAGTATTACTTATAAAGCAACAACCAGAGAACTAAAGGTTAATAATAATCCAAAAAGGCAAAAGTAAAGAAACTTGGCCTTATATAAAACAAAAAAAAGGCTGTTTCATTGAAACAGCCTTTTTTTATAAAAAACCAATTCTATTTTTTAGACTTTAAGTTTGGATGAGGAGCCGGTACAGAGTTTGGTCCTTCTTCAGTAGTTGGTTGCAAATCTACTGTGTTTGCATCACCATCTTGACCATAAACAAATATTACTCTGCTTTCTGAGATACCTGCTTTTTCTACTAAGTACTTGATTACTGTACTTACTTTGTCATAGCTAAGTTGTTGAGCAGCTTTGCTTGAAGCACCGTAGCCAATAACTTTCACTTTGCAAGAAGGACTAGCTTTTAGTTGAGCAGCTGCAGAAGCCAAGATTGTTTCAGCATCTTTTGAAAGCTTAGTTCCAGATTTAAATTGTATGCTTGGTAAAGAAGCAATAGCGCAATCTGCTTTTTTGCTTACTAATCCTTCATCTATAATTTTTTGAAGTTCTTTCTTTACGTCAGAGCAGCAAGAAGACTCAGGGCAAACACCAACACCATCAGCGTTTACAGGGAAACATTTTTGAGGAGTTAGCAATTCCTTGTCTTTGTAGTCAGGAACACCATCACCATCTGTATCCAATGCACGTCCATGAGAATCAGTAGGTACACCAGCAGGTGTATTTGGCTGCATATCAAACTGATCAGGTATACCATCACCATCTGCATCAGGAAGAACCACCTTAGGCATTTTCATGTGCTTAGGAGCATTCAACTCACTATAGATATAGTCATTTGGGTTAATCCACCAAAGTGGTTCAACTTTATTTTTACTTTTAGTCTGCGCATGTGCAGTAAGTGAAATAGAAGCTATAAGTCCTATTATCAAAAGAAATTTCTTATTTATCATTTTGTTTGAATTAAAAAGTGTTGAAATATAGTTTAATCAGAATTGTTACTACTAAAGCAAGTTGAAGTTTAGTTTCAATGCAGTGTAATAGTAAGCATTCTTAGTACCTGTTTGAGAGTTGTATCCAGTTACGTAGTTAACGTGTTTTACTGGAGATATAATTCTTTCTTCTATACCAACATTAAACTTTTTATTGATTTTGTAAGCATAACCAGCTCCTACATCAAACGTTGTGAAAACTAAAGTGTGACCAGTTACAGCTAAAAGTTGTGTTTGTGGGATATGATCTTCAAACACATAGTTTGAACTAGTAGATCCTACAGGTATAACTTTCGTTGTGCTAAGTGTAACACCTACACCAGCCAAAAGATAAAGGTTTGAAGTTGGATCGCCCCTGTAGTTGCTGAATGTGTTTAAAGACGCTATTAAGTCAACAGCAAAATTGTGTGAGTTGTTTTTGTACTTGTTAGCATAAACGGGACTCAATGGAGCAGTTACATAAACTGGTCTGCCATAATAGTCATATCTCTGACCGTTACCACCAACATTATAAGAATAGAAATAACCTAGTCTGTAAGAGAAAATGTTATTCAACGCTTTTCTCAAAGTAAGACTTGCTCCTAAACCCATTTTTGCTTTAGAATCACCAGTAACACTTGAAGTGCCAAGACCAGCACTAAATTCCCATGCATTTCTTGGCTTAGCCGGGAATGGATTTTTGTTTTGTAAAAACTCATTGTATTGAGTTATACTTTTTACTGGAACAACAGATGAATCTTTCCAATCCCATGCAGCTGTCTGAGCGTAACTTGCTACTCCTATAGTGAGTAACAAAACTGTTAATACTGTGTACTTCTTGCTTACCATAATTATTGTTTAAAATTTTAAATAAAATGTTTACGCTTACTAATAATTCGCGAAAGTATCAATTTTCGCCGATTTACCAAATCTTAAGCCAAATTTGTACAGTAAGACAACAATAAATTACAGAATGCTGCATTTTATTTATTTTTTGTTTTCTCGCAAGTATATTGCAGCCATTATTTATGATATTAGCAAGAAAAATAATAGCAAAAGAACTGGATTTGTTCGAGAAGCATTTCCGGGAGGCGGTACGTAGTCGGGTTGCACTGCTCGACAGGATAATGGAATATATTGTTAAGCGTAAGGGAAAGCAACTCAGACCTATGTTTGTTTTGTTATCTGCAAAGCTCGGTGGACCCATTACAGAATCCAGTTATCGTGCAGCTTCTTTGGTTGAGCTTTTGCACACTGCCACACTCGTTCATGACGATGTGGTTGATGAAGCTGATGAACGTCGTGGGTTCTTTAGCATCAATGCATTATGGAAGAATAAAATTGCGGTGCTTGTAGGTGATTACCTTCTTTCAAAAGGATTATTGCTTTCTCTTAACCATAAAGATCACCAAATATTACAAATACTTTCAGAAGCGGTAAAGCTGATGAGTGAAGGGGAACTACTCCAGATAGAGAAATCTAGAAAGTTGAATCTTGATGAGTCTGTATACTATGATATTATAAACGGGAAAACGGCTTCTCTTCTTGCTTCTGCTTGTGCTGCAGGTGCGAGTAGTACGTTTGAGTCACCGGAGGAAATAGAGAAGATGAGGTTGTTTGGGGAGAAAGTGGGAATGGCTTTTCAGATTAAGGATGATTTGTTTGACTATGGCAGCAAAAACGTGGGTAAGCCTACTGGTAATGATATTAAGGAGAAAAAACTAACCCTTCCGTTGATTTATGCCCTCAATAATTGTGATGCATCCATTAAAAAGAAAATCATTTATATCATCAAAAACCAGAATACCGATAAGGAAAAGGTTGATTATGTAATAGGTCAGGTTCAGAAACTGGGCGGTATTGATTATGCTACACAGAAAATGTTTGCTTTCAGAGATGAGGCCCTCGCCATCCTGCACACATTTGAAGACTCGGAAGTGAGGCAGGCATTGGAGGAGTTGGTGCGTTATACAACAGACAGGGAGTACTAGTGGTGAGAAGTGAGTGGTGAGAAGCGTGGGTGAGAGGTGATTTGTGAGAAGAGAGTGGCAAGTAGTACGTTTACATTTAAATAAAGGAACTAGATATAATGCAGAAGAAATGGAACATATTGCCGGTAGATACAGCAAAGACATTGTCCATTCAGGAGGCATTGAAAGTAAATAAAGCCCTGTGTGCCATGCTGGTTCAGCGTGGTATTGATACCTTTGAAAAAGCCAAACACTATTTCAGACCCGAACTATCCGACTTGCACAGTCCCTGGTTGATGAAGGATATGCACAAAGCAGTAGAACGTATCCTGTCTGCTTTTGACTCCAAAGAAAAGATGCTCGTATTTGGTGATTATGATGTGGACGGCACAACAAGTGTTGCTGCTATGTTTCAGTTCATTCAAAATATTTATCCTGCCGTTGAGTTTTACATCCCACACAGATATAAGGAAGGATATGGCGTGAGTAAGATAGGTATTGATTACGCCCATAGCCAAGGAATTACCCTTATCATCTCTCTCGATTGTGGCATAAAAAGTACAGACCTCATTGCCTATGCCAAAACACTTGGTATTGACTTTGTAGTCTGCGACCACCACATGCCCGATAAAATATTACCCAATGCAGTCGCTATCCTCAATGCAAAACAAGTAGATTGTACCTATCCATATAAAGAATTGTGTGGTTGTGGGGTAGGGTTTAAATTGATGCAGGCATTGGCAGAAAAACTTCAGTTGCCCGACAGCAGTTACCTCCAATACCTCGATCTGGTAGCTACTGCTATCGCTGCGGATATTGTTCCGATGACGGGTGAGAACAGGATTCTAGCTTATTATGGGGTTAAGAAAGTAAATGAAAATCCTTGTGCGGGTATCAAAGCACTAATGATTTTGGGTGGTGTGAAAAAGGAAATGCACATTACCAATCTGGTTTTTGTGATAGCTCCCCGCATCAATGCTGCCGGACGGATGGATGATGCCAAGAAGGCCGTACAATTATTTATTGAGCAAGATCCCGAAAAAGCAATGGAACTGGCTGGCTTGCTGCACAGCGATAATACCGATAGGAGAGAAGCCGACAGCAGCATCACCCAAGAAGCCTTGGCATTGCTGGAAGCGGATGAATCGTTGAAGAACAAGAAGACCACCGTGGTCTATCAGCCGCATTGGCACAAAGGGGTGGTGGGTATTGTGGCGAGCCGATTGATTGAAACCTATTATCGGCCTACCATCGTACTCACGTTGAATGATGGTATTGTGGGTGGAAGTGCCCGCAGTGTAACTAAATTCAATTTGTACGAAGCCATACACGCTTGCAGAGAACACCTGTTGGGTTATGGTGGACACTTTGCCGCTGCAGGGATGACGTTATTGCCCGAGCAAGTGATTCCGTTTGCCAATGCTTTTGAGAAAGTGGTTGCGGAGACCATCACCGAAGATGCCCTTATTCCCGAGATAATTATTGATGCTGAAATAAAGCTAGCCGATATAACGATGGGTTTGTATAAACTAATGAGCCAGATGGAACCCTTTGGCCCCGACAATATGCGCCCTGTTTTCATTACCCGGAAGGTTATGGAGACTGGTTTTAGCAGGATTCTGAAGGAACAGCACATTCGTTTTGTGGTAAAACAAGGGGATATAATTGTTAATGGTATTGCCTTTAATATGGCTGATAAGTTCAGCCTCCTACAAATGAATGAACCTGTAGATATTGTATATACCCTCGAACTGAATGAGTGGAACAACGAAACCAATATTCAACTGCGGGTGATTGATATGAAGTTAAGTTTTGATTAAGAAAATACGTCTTCATATCATTTGAACTCTCCTAACGCAGTACATTCGGATAAGCAACCTTGCTCATTTAGATGCCCAGCTCATCGACATGCGTCCAACTCTTATCGACATGCGTCCGACTCTTATCGACATGCGTCCGACTCTCATCGACATGCGTCCGACTCTTATCGACATGCGTCGAACTCTTATCGACATGCGTCGTATTCACTTTTACATAGAATCAACATTGCTTTACATCGAGGTGTGAGGTACACGACATCGAGCACTAGTGTTCGAAACCTTTAAAATATACAAAACCTTTGCATTCAATCAATTTTTATGTTTTTTTCCAGAGCGCAGCTGCATTATTAGGGTCTCCTCCGCATAGCCTAACGATTACCTTGATCATTTCATCGTTGAGTTCCATCTCAAA
>CANGFK010000053.1 GCA_947452925.1 Chitinophagaceae bacterium
AGAAAAAAAATATTTTGGTGAAGGAATTACCATCCTCAATAACAAAATATACCAGATGACCTGGAAGGAGAAGACTTGTTTTGTGTATGATGCCAAGACTTTCGCCAAGCTAAAGACCTTTACTTATGATGGTGAAGGTTGGGGAATGACCAATAATGGCAAACAAATTATTATGAGTGATGGCAGCAACAACCTCACTTTCCGCGATCCAGAAACTTTCAAAGTGTTGAGCATTGTAGGCGTTACCGACAACAACGGGCCTGTAGCCAATGTGAATGAGCTGGAATACATCAACGGATATATACTGGCAAACGTCTGGCAAACAGATGTGATTATTAAGATAGACCCCGAGAGTGGACGGGTATTGGGAAAAGCAGATTTTAGTGGCACTAAAGAAAAATACTTCCCCGAGGCACTCGACAAAGCCGAAGTGCTGAATGGCATTGCCTATGACAGCAGCACCAAGCGCCTCTTCATCACAGGAAAATACTGGCCTAAAATATTTGAAGTAAAGGGGCTGACCAATTAGTGATTAGTTATTAGTTGTTAGTGATTGAAGCATTTCTCTTTTTACTAAACACTAATAACTAACCACTAATCACTACTGTCCTAGCTCACCACCACACTCATTATCCTGCTTTGCGAGCCACGTTCACCTGGTGTATTTTCGTAAAAGGAACGATAATAACAGGTCTTGCCAACATCCTTCAAGGTATGAATGACTTGGTACAACTGATGTGTTACTTTAACACCATTGGCAAATGGAATATCGGCATCAGCCATGTTTTCTTCTCCTACAAAACGCTCCAGAAAAATATTGTGAGCTTCTGGCATATCGTTACTTTCTGGTCGGGTAGGATCATTAAAACGAAGGGTATGACTCAAATGGGCATTGGTTTCTAGTGCCATTGCCGGCGCATATTCCACAACTTTTATCTTACTAGCCTTACCCGTTGCAGAGCCTTTTAGGTTAAACACCAACCTATCTTCAGCCAAAAAAGCCGAAGCAGGAATATCTCCATAAATAACCCTAAATGCCGCTTCAATCAGTTTGCGAAGCCTATCTTTTTCCTTGTTCACCGTCTTAGTTTGTGTAGTCACATCCAAGTACAAACCCCAGTTGATATTCCATTTATTCATCAATGCAATTAGCGCATTCAGGTTGTCATCCGAAACTTTTAGCCTTGTTTGAAAGCTAATAAGCCGAGCCAAACACTTTAAAACATAAGTATTAAAGTCTTCTTCTATTGCTGGAAATACGTGTCTGTCTGCCATAATATTTAGTTTAAAAGAGTTATTGTTTTGATTGATTAATCAGCATTAAAATAATCCCAAAGGCTATTTTATTTAACGAAAAAGTAATTACTTCTTCTCTTCCTCACGTGTGAGAAAACACCACGCACACGTGAGGAAAAATATCCCACACGTGAGGGAAGTTCACTCACCTGTGGGGGAACCTTGCCCACGAGTGGGTAACAATAGCTCACACGTGCAGAAGAGTTGTTCACGTGTGAGGAAACATCGCTCACACGTGAGTAATCCAATAAGTAAATCGAAAAAGAGAAGAAACTATACCGAGAAGAAGATAAAGAATGTCCAATACCACTAACGCTACAACACAATAACAGTATGGGATAGCAGGGTTTTGATATAGCAATTAAGACAACCGATTGGATAAACATTTGGTGAAGATAGCTCTGTAATGAGGGAATGCTTAGGTTTATTTTTGGGGAAGGTAGATTAGTGATTACAATTTTTTAAAGGTTGCCATCACTTGCATAAAGCACCTCGAAACTAGTTAGCAATCACTGCGAGGAACGAAGCAGCCTTTTTTGTATTAATTAGATTGCTTCGTGCCTCGCAAAGACGTTCATTTGGTTCGAGGAGGTTCATCATCATTAACAATCTGTTTCAATTGTCAAAAAGTTCTATTATTTCTTCCCCTTCGGAATCCAACTCGGCACGTCCGAAACACGGAGGGTAGGTTCGCCTTTCAGGTATCCAAGATGAGTTAGAAATTTGTCGCCTTCGGTGATGGCACTCACCACTTGCTCCTCTGTAGCCGTATAATTTGTACACACAAAAGCGTGGCGCGTATTGGGAAGTAGCTGAACGGTGCAGTTGTTACCCGCCTTTTTCATGGCATCTGTAAAACGTACCGACTGCTCGCAAGGGATTACTTTATCGGCCAACCCATGCAATATCAAGCAAGGAGGCAAACCGGATTTTACATAACTAATGGGTGAGAAAGTGCGCGCCAGTTGCCAATCCTCAGGCTTGATAGACGCAGAATCCAGCGCCTTTATGTTCTGAATCTTATCGCTCAACACATTCTTCACCAACGGATACACTGTCATGTCCACACACGGGTTATAAAGCACCATGGCATTGGGTTTCGCACTGATGGTGAGGTTATCGGCAGGGTCGTCGAACCCATCAATTGTACCCAACGCACCAGCAAGATGACCACCTGCCGAATCGCCCAACACAATAATCTGATCGGGGTCAATGTTCAATTCTTTAGCGTGCGCACGAATGAAACGGATGGCAGATTTGCAATCGGAAAGACATTCCGCAAGCCCTGTTCCACCAAACTTTATCAGGCGATATTCTATACTGAACCCAACGGCTTCACGATGCGCAAAATATTTTGCATGCGCAAAGAAGGAACTAGCAGTGCCACTTGTCCAGCCACCGCCATGTATCCAGATGATGGCGGGATATTTCTTACCGGGCCTTGCATTGGCAGGCTTACTGTAATAAATTTTTAGAGTAGTATCTTTTGTCGATTTAAAAACCATTTCTTGCATAGGCGGCGTGGCTTGCAAAAGGGTATGGAGCGTGATGGTGTCTTTGGATTGAATAAAAGTTTTATCGATACCCACAGCTGTGTTTGCGCTCACTGAGTACATCAACCCCATCATCAAAACGGATAAAATAAATCTGTTCATAGTTAATTATTAATAGAGACCAATGCTTTCAGGAAAGTTTAATTTAGACAATATGGGCAAGTAATTTCTTTTAAAAAGATAGCTGCTAATCGATTTGACGAGTTGCTTATCGGCAAGAAATAATTGTACGGGTAAAAGTAGCGGAATGCCAATGCGGAAAAGCCTTTGAATGTTTCTATTTGTGGTTTGTATGTTGAAGATTGTTGGCGTTTGGGGGTGCGTTTACTCGCTTACGGTATAGATATCGATGCCGTCTTTGGTAAGGATGTAGCAAAGGTTTTGGCGTTGTACTATTTTTTTTGCGCTGGCAATGCTGATGCTAGGTCTAACTTGTTGAAACTGCATATCCTTCGGACGTTCGGCATAGAAAAACGTGTTGTCGTGCCCCTTCAGGAAGCCATCAAACACTTGCACATCTTTCCAGTTAGCTGCGGGATATTGTGTTTTGAGACAGCCATAGTAATCGAATACTTTCCAACCACCTTTTGGGTTGTAGAGATATAGCAATCCATTCATATCAATGATGGTTTGCGGCGTATAACCACCATCAAACAAAAGACGGAAATCGGGGGTTTCAAATAGTAAGTTACCGTTTTCATCAATCTTTTTCAAGGTGCTGCTTACCTCATCAAACAGCCATATTTTATTGTCATAACTCTGCGCAATAGCCTTCACTTGCAGGAAGCCTTGTTGGCTGAGGTCGATGGTATTTCTATTGTTCAACTGCCTGTCTAGCATCAGAATTGTATTGAAGTCCTTATAATAAACCAATACTTTCAGCGGGTTACTCACATCTATAGAATAGATGTTTCCGAAGCGTTTACTATCATTAAAGATGGCAATACTATCGAGTTTGCTATTAAGCATTTTCAATTGATTATTGGCTGTAATCAAATAGATATTACCAAGATTATCAACCGATAAATCTGCATAAGAACCCTTGATGGTTTGCGTCAGTTTGAACTGAAGGAGTGTGTCGGGGGAAGCCTTGGAGGAATTGATAGAAAGCAAAGTAAAAAGGACAACAAAAAGTGTCTTAAAAATCTTTGTGCTTCTTTGAGTCTTTGCGCCTTTGTGGCAAGAATTATTATATATAGTTAGTCTTCCCATTTGTGGAGTTGCATATCATTTCCATCGAAGGTAGCGTAAGTGAAGGTTCTTATCCAATCGCCCAGATTTATATATCTACTTGTTGTGGTTAGTTTGAAGTCGATTGGAAAATGTCGATGACCGAAGATGAAAAAATCGAAGTGTTCCTTTTGTAGGACTTCTTTGCAGAAAAGAATCAGCCATTCTTTGTCCTCTCCCAAAAAATGCTCGTCGCTGGTGCCAGTCTTCTCTTTACTTTTTCTGCTGAAGTAATTAGCCAATCCCATCCCCAATGTTGGATGTAGTTGTCCGAATAGCCAATGGCAAACCGGATTACGAAATATCTTTTTAATGAACTTGTAACCGTGATCTCCTGGGCCTAAGCCATCTCCATGACCAATGTAAAAGGCTTTGTTATTGAATTGGAAGTTCTTTGGGTGATGATAGACGGGTATGTTTAGTTCTTTTTCGAAGTATCCGCTCATCCACATATCGTGATTGCCAACAAAGAAATGAACGGGGATGCCGCTATCCGTAATCTCTGCGAGTTTACCCAATAATCGTGTGAAACCCTTTGGCACAACGGACTTGTATTCATACCAGAAGTCGAAGATATCTCCAACAATAAAGATAGCAGCGGCGTCTTGTCGGATAGATTCCAAGAAATTGACCACCTTCTTTTCACGTACCAGACTCTTTTCATAATCGGGTGCGCCCAAATGAAAGTCGGAGAGAAAGTATATCTTTTTAGAAGGAGGTATTTGCATTGACAATTTGTTTTTGAAGTTGCAATAAGGGTTATAAGTTGTAGGTATTAAGTTATAGGTTTAGCATCCATTTTTTGATTTGTAAGCAACTTAGACACCTACTACTTATCACCTAGTACTTAATACTCACTAATCTTCAACCAAGAAGCAGAAAACCTCTTTAGGGCCGTGAACGCCCACAACGAGGGTCTTCTCAATATCAGCGGTTCTGCTTGGCCCAGTTGCCAAAGTAATTAATGAAGGTAAATTGTTCTTGTACTTTGTTTTCACCAACTGCAAACCATCTTTTATGTCGAAAACCAACTGACTCGTAAAGGCAACACAAATGTGAACGGGTGCATACACACTCACGGTTCTGCCGCTTTGTCCTTCGGAGCTTAACAAGATACTTCCTGTTCTTGCCACAAGCGCTTCGCAGGTTGTTATTGAAGCATCACAGCTTTTTAAATCAGTTGAAGTAAGATTGGAGAAACCATTGGTTTGAAGAATATCTTTTATTACGGATTCAATACAATAGATATTGTCCCACTTTCGCACAGACGCCAATTCATTCAGGTTTCCAGCCAGCTCTTCCAATGAACCACAGTAGACAAACTTACCTTGAAGTAGAGCGAAATTCTCAGCAAACTTCAACTCCAGATCCTCTGTTTCTGCTTCAAATATTTCCTTGTCTGCATTCGTTGATACAAACGGAACAGGCACTCTACTAGTGAGTGCCTGCCTTATCTTGCTTAATATCTTTTCTCTTGAATTGCTCATCTCTAAGATTCAGATTCAGTATTAATATTGGGTGTAATGATAATTGGTTCATCAGGAGCTATTACAACTTCTGGCAAAGCCTCTTCAAGTATTTTCTTTTCATCAAAAGGACGCTTGCCTATCAATGCTTCTACATCACTTTTATGTAAAACTTCTCTAGATAGAAGTTCTTTAGCAATAATCTCTACCTCATTCTTTCTTTCCGTAAGTAACTGTAAGGTTCTTTCGTATGCCTTAGCAACAATTTCTCTTACCTCTTCATCAATTAGTTTACCCGTTTCTTCACTGTACGGTTTTGTGAAGGTACTTTCCTGAGATGGGTCATAGAAACTAACGTTACCAACTTTGTTGTTCATGCCATAAACGGTAACCATTGAATAAGCAATCTGTGTTACGTTTTGCAAATCGCTTCCGGCACCGGTTGAAATTTTACCAAAGAATATTTCTTCGCTCACACGTCCGCCAAGTGACATACAAATACGGTCTATCAAATCCTCTGTTCTGTGAATGTATTGTTCCTTAGGAGTATATTGTGCATAGCCTAAAGCCGCAGTACCTCTTGGTACAATAGTTACTTTCAGTAGAGGATAAGCGTGTTCCAAGAACCAACCACATACTGCATGACCAGCTTCGTGGTAAGCAATAATCTCCTTTTCATGAGGGGCTATTATCTTGTTCTTCTTCTCCAGACCACCAATTACCCTGTCAATGGCATCTTGGAAGTCTATCATTTCAACACCCTCTTTGTCTTTACGAGCAGCAATCAAAGCGGCTTCATTACATACATTGGCAATGTCCGCACCAGCAAAGCCAGGTGTTTGCTCAGCCAGTTTGTTGATATCAAGGGTCTCACTTACTTTAATTGGTGCCAGATGCACTTTAAAGATTGCTTCTCTACCTTTAACATCAGGCTTGTCGATACTAATTTGTCTATCAAAACGACCTGGTCTAAGTAATGCACTATCCAATACATCAGGTCTGTTGGTTGCAGCAAGAATAATGATACCAGTATCACCACCAAAACCGTCCATTTCAACAAGCAATTGGTTCAAGGTGTTTTCCCTCTCATCATTACTCATCATCACATTCTTACCTCTTGCACGTCCAATGGCATCAATTTCATCAATAAATATGATACAAGGTGCTTTCTCTCTAGCTTGTTTGAACAAATCTCTTACCCTGCTTGCACCCACACCCACAAACATCTCTACAAAGTCACTACCACTCAAACTAAAGAAAGGAACTTGTGCTTCGCCAGCCATTGCCTTTGCCAATAATGTTTTACCAGTACCGGGAGGGCCAATCAGCAAAGCTCCTTTGGGAATCTTACCGCCGAGTGCCGTATATTTCTTAGGGTTCTTCAGGAAATCGACAATCTCCATCACCTCCACCTTGGCTTCATCCAGACCGGCTACATCACCAAAGTTGATATTTACTTTTGCTCCCTTATCAAACAAGGTAGCTTTAGACTTTCCGATGTTGAAGATACCGCCACCGCCACCGCCCGGTCCCCCGCCGCCCATTTTGCGCATCATTAAAAGCCAGATCCCAGCAAAAATCAGTACATAAACTATAATACTCGACATAGGACCAAAAAAGTCTGTATCATCTGTTGGGTCTATAGCTACCTGATTAATAGCAGGGTGTGTTTTGTAGAACTCACTTAGGTTCTCGTAGAAAACTTTCCAATCGACAATGTTAAACTGAAATAAGGCGACCCCTCTCACCTTACTTGGGTCTAGTTTCTCCTTAAATTTCTTTATATAAAACTCTTTGCCAATACTATCACTGTTGATGTAGACTCTAACTAGATCTTTATTTCTTACCAGTTCAATCTTTAATACATCACCTTTGGCAAGCATATTTTCTTTAAACTCTTGCTCAGTAATTTTGGTAATATCAGGGTTGTTTTTTAGTAATGTAGATCCCAATAAAACCGCGAATATCAATCCATATATCCAATAGATATTAAACTTTGGAGCCTTACGTGAGGGCTTGTCATCTCCACCTGAGTTTATAAAAGGTATTTTTGGTTGCTTATCTTCCTTTGCCATAATAATGAAGTTACTTCAAAATAAAAATAATGTCTATACTGCTATATAGTTTAAATATGTATTGTTAAAATTCTTTTCCTACGCACCGTGCTTTTCCACAGAAGCATCACTCCACATGTCTTCTAATCTGTAAAAGCCTCGTGCTTCGGGATGCATAATGTGAACTACAATACTCACATAATCAATGATTACCCATTGTGCACTAGCTTGTCCTTCATGTTTGTAGGGATTTTCATCGCAAACTTCTTTTACTTGGTACTCAATGAAATCGCCGATAGCTTTTACTTGAGTTGTAGAAGATGCCTCACAGATGATAAAAAAGTCGGCAACTGCCTCTGGTATCTTTCTTAAATCCAAACTAATGATACTTGTACCTTTTTTATCTTCAATTGACTTGATGATTGTCTTGAATATTTTTGAGTTTTTGGTAAGCCTCGTTATTCCTTTTTTACGAGTATCTAATACGGAAAGTTGTTCCAACAAGAGTAATGTTTAAATGAAAAAAATTGTATCCACTATAGTAAACGTTTGTCGCTTACTTATATTTTAAAAGTAAAAGTAATTTAATTAATTTGTTTTGAACCAATCTATCAATTACTTCCATTTATCTTCGGCTTCAAAAATAATACTTCTTTGTCTGCTTTTATTATTAATAAAGTGTCTAATTCCGAATTTCCTACAATTGGCTATCCTTTTGTAGAATTAGTTGAGGTGGCGAGTACCAATAGTTATGCCATTGATACTGTACAAGCTAATTTGGCTGTGCATGGCACGACTTTTTTTGCACATAGCCAGACTGCCGGCAAAGGGCAACGTGGCAAACAATGGCTCACAGAACCTAGTAGCAACATCATTGTTTCGTGTGTGGTGGACACCTCCTTTCTATCGTTAAACCAACAGTTTCCGTTTAGTGCGTGTGTGGCATTGGCAGCGAAGGACTTTCTCTCTAAGTATGCAGGAGAAGAAACAAGTATTAAGTGGCCCAATGATATTTACTGGCGTGACAGAAAGGCAGCAGGAATACTGATAGAAAATGTGGTGCGGGGCAACCAATGGCCGTGGGCGGTGGTGGGTATTGGAATGAATATCAATCAAACTAGTTTTTCTCCTGCATTGAAAAACCCTGTTTCACTCAAACAAATAACTGGAAAAAAATTCGATGCGGTGTCGTTGACTAAAGAGTTATGTGCATGCTTAGACGCAAGATACCAGCAACTAAAGAGGGGAGATAGCTCTGCACTTTTTGAAAATTACAACAATCATTTGTTTAGGAAGAACGAAACCGTAAAGTTTAATAAAGCCAACGAATCTTTTGAGTGTACAGTTAAGGGTGTAGACTCAACCGGTAAATTGGTGGTAGATGGTGCTATACAGGATTCTTTTTCTTTTGGAGAAGTAGAATGGGTTCTTTAAGATGTTATGCAACTAATTACACTAATATAGACTAATAAAACATAATAATTCGTGTTCATTTGTTTAATTGGTGGCTAAAATTAGGTCTATTTATACTTAATCTTATACGTCAATATAACCAATGCCAACACCAACGTAATGCCATTTGCAAATGTGATAGGATAGTTTGCGCTCATGATGCCAAATGCAAGCCACAATACTGTTCCAAAAGTAAACAGCGAATACATAGACAGTGAAATGCCACTTGTATCTTTTGTTTTAATGGTCTGCAATGCTTGTGGCAAAAACGAAAGGGTGGTACAGAATGCGGCTATCAAACCAATGATGGTAGTAGTGTTGAACATATAAATAGTTTAAAAAAGAAAGACCACCATTCACAACTTTCAACAAGCAATGAATGATGGTCTGTAATGTGAAAAATATGTTTGTCAGATTAACCGATCAATCCAGCAAAGTATTTAACCGTACGAACTAATTGGCTTACATAGCTCATTTCGTTATCGTACCAGCTAACCACTTTCACCAATTGAGTATCACCTACTGTGATAACTTTAGTTTGTGTGCCATCAAACAATGAACCGTAAGATATTCCGATAACGTCGCTGCTCACAATTTCATCTTCAGTATAACCAAAGCTTTCATTGCTTGCTGCCTTCATTGCTGCATTTACTTCTTCAACTGTAGTTTTCTTAGCAAGAATTGCAGTCAACTCAGTTACAGAGCCAGTGATAACAGGTACACGTTGCGCACTGCCATCCAATTTGCCTTTTAGCTCAGGCAATACCAAACCAATTGCTTTTGCAGCACCTGTACTGTTAGGTACAATGTTAGCAGCCGCAGCACGAGCCCTACGAAGGTCTCCCTTAGCATGAGGAGCATCCAAAGTATTTTGGTCGTTGGTGTATGCGTGAATGGTAGTCATGCTACCAGCAAGAATAGTGAATGAATTGTTTAACGCTTGTGCCATTGGCGCCAAGCAGTTAGTAGTACAAGAAGCTGCACTGATCACCGTTTCGCTACCATCCAATATTGTATGGTTTACGTTGAATACTACAGTCTTCATTTCGCCTGTTGCAGGAGCAGAGATAACTACTCTTTTTGCACCAGCTTTAATGTGCAATTCAGCCTTTTCTTTATCTGTAAAGAAACCTGTACTTTCAATTACCACATCAACACCATGTTCTCCCCAAGGAATTTGTGAAGGATCGCGTTGAGCATAGATTTTTACTTCGTGACCATTAACGATGATAGAGCTATCTGTATGAGAAACTTCTTGATCGAAACGACCTTGTGCGCTATCATATTTCAACAGGTGAGCCAATGTCTTAGGACTTGTAAGATCGTTGATGGCAACTACCTCGATACCTTCGATATTGAATATTTGACGATAAACCAATCTGCCTATCCGTCCGAAACCATTAATTGCAACTTTAACCATGACTATTATTTTTAAAAAATGAAAAATTGTGTTTTGCGCCGCGAAGGTAAAGGATAGTTACGAGTTATAAGTTATGAAATATGAAATTGGAGTTAAGAATGATGAGTTATAATTGATAAGTGAAGCCCTAAATGTCACCAACAATTGAAGTTGTTTTGCCAGAAATGCTTCAAAACAGCTTCTTTTATTGTCTAATTGAAAATTGGAATGCCCTATTTATTTCAGGATGATATGCCTTTTGAAAATTATCGTATCTCTTTATAAGAAGTTCGCATCTCTCACTAGAAATATTGCATCTCTTTGTAAGAATATCATATCTCTTTGTAAGGATATCGTGTCTCTCAATAGAAGTATTGCGTCTTGAAGTAAGATTATCGTATCTCAAATAGTAATTATTACGTCTAATAATGAAATAACGGTATCTCGTAGTTGAATTTCGCTGTCTCACAATAGTTTGGGGCATTTGATGGGTAAAAAAGCTTAACCGGATAATTCACAGACCCTAAATGAGAACTTCAAGTGGATAATAGCAATCAACTCTTGGTGCTTCTTTCAACCTTAGTGCCTTCTTGGCGAGTCTTCTTTTAACTTTTATGATTTTCACAAGCTGCATTCATTATAAGTTTGCAACAGTTAATGTTATTGAATGAAAAAGAAAGCATCGTTCCTTCTCCTGCTACTATTTACTGCTACCAAACTATTGCTACTAACAAGTTGTGCAGGCATCGTGCCGCCTACTGGTGGGCCAAAAGATTCTATACCTCCTCGTTTGGTTAAGGCTTTGCCCGCTGACAGTGCTACCAATGTAACCTCACAGAAGATTGTACTGACTTTCGATGAGTTTGTGGATCTGAAAGATGCACAACAGAATGTGTTGATATCGCCTCTCCCTACAAAAATTCCTAATATTGAAGCTAATCTTAGAAACGTGACTGTGAAGTTGCGCGATTCTTTGGAGAAGAATACCACCTACAGCATCAACTTTGGCAATGGCATCAAGGACATCAATGAGGGAAATATATTTAAGGACTTTACCTATGTATTTTCTACCGGGCCCACCATTGCCCACGGACAGTTTGCGGGGAAAGTGATATTGGCAGAAACGGGTAAAACGGATAGTACCCTTTTGGTAATTCTGCACCGGAATCTGAATGATACTGCCATCTATAAATCTAGTCCCCGTTACTTGACAAAACTGAATGGCAAGGGCGAGTTTAGTTTCAATTTCCTAGCTCCTGGAAGATATAACGCCTTCGTACTACCAAATGAATACAGTAAAAAGTATGACGACAGTACCGAGATCTTTGGCTTCTTAGATAGTACCATTACCATCAGTGAGGCAACGCCAAATGCTATTTTTTATGCTTATCAAGAGGAAAAGAAAAAGGAAAAACCTGCTAAGGCAGCCTCTTCTACCAACGGAAATAAGAACTCGAACAAGAAAGATGATAAGTCTTTGAAATATGCAACCAACTTAGATGGCGGACATTCGCAGGGATTGATTAATAAGCTGCAACTCACTTTCAGTAAACGATTGAAGACCTTTGATTCCTCCAAGATAGTGTTGTGTGATACTTTCTACGAACCGATTTCGCAAGTAAAAGTAACCTTGGATACCAGCAACATTTCTGCGTTCATCAGTTATCCTTGGAAAGAGAATACTTATTTTAAACTGATACTTGCAAAAGATGTTGCACAAGATACGAGCGGCAATACGTTGAAAAAAAGCGATACACTCAGCTTCGAAACGGCTAGTGAAGCAAGCTATGGTAGCATTAAGATAAAATTCAGGAATCTGGATTTTAAAAAGCATCCCGTGTTGCAGATTATTTCGGCAGATAAGATAGAAGAGAGCGTGCCCCTTACTGATGTTATCTTTAAAAGAAAGCTATACAAACC